>JALZUS010000001.1 GCA_023299885.1 Bdellovibrionales bacterium
AAATAAATACAAATGAGCAGCTATAAATTGCTGACAAAACAACCAAGGATATATCATGAAAAGAAATCGACTTTTAAGCCGACTCGAACAGTTCATGGGCTTTGAAGCCTCAAGCGGAATTGTGCTTATCGTTATAACTCTGATTACTTTACTATGGGCCAACTCTCCGGCCGCACATAGCTATGAAAGTATCATTCATTACGATCTTGGTTTTACTCTTGGCGCAAAAACAATAACTCATAGCTTACAACATTGGGTGAATGATGGCCTTATGGTTATTTTCTTTTTCTTGGTAGGCTTAGAAATTAAAAGAGAAATTGTTGATGGCGAGCTCAGCACTCCAAAAAAAGCGGCCCTTCCTTTATTTGCGGCCTTAGGCGGCATGGTTGTCCCTGCTCTTTTTTACTATGTGTTTAACGCTGGTACGCCTGCTGTTTCTGGCTGGGGCATACCTATGGCTACAGACATTGCCTTTGCTGTAGGTATCTTATCGTTAGCCTCTAAACGCGTGCCTTTTAGCATGAAGATCTTTTTACTAGCACTGGCTATTGTAGATGACCTTGGTGCTATTTTAGTCATTGCCTTCTTTTACACATCTAATGTTTCAGGAAGCTATCTTGGTACAGCCGCTTTAATTTTCTTTTTAGTTTACCTTTTTCAAATGGCTGGAATCAGGCACTACTTTATGTACATCGTTCTAGGGATCATTGCCTGGTATTGTATTTTAAAAAGTGGAGTCCATGCTACTGTAACCGGTGTGATCTTAGGCTTTATAACTCCTGCAAAAGCTTTTATAAAACCAATTGAACTATTAAAACAAATGAATCCTTTTTATAACTCTGTCACTAAAGGCCTAGATGGCGTTGATAAAGATGACGTTAGGCCCAACCATGCTATTGAAGAGTCTTTACTGGCTTTAAGCAACCGAGCTTACGAAGGCGTAGCCCCAGTGGACAGGCTTATTCATGCCCTACACCCATGGGTTGGCTTTTTAATTATGCCACTATTTGCTTTTACTAATGCAGGGGTAAAAGTGAACCAAGACGTGCTCTTATCATTAGCATCAAACCCTATTTCATTAGGCGTTATTGCTGGCTTATTTATAGGCAAGCCTGTTGGCGTACTTTTAGCCTCTTTTATTGCCACTCGCTTAGGACTAGCTCAACTACCAGAAGGTATTGAGTGGAAACATATTACAATACTAGGCTTTCTGGCAGGTATTGGCTTTACCATGGCCTTATTTATAAGCCATTTAGCCCTTAAGGTGCCTGAGATAGAGGTTTATTCTAAGCTTGGTATTTTAATTGCCTCAGCTATGTCTGCAGTAGTTTCATTGATTTTATTATTTAGCTTGAAAAAGCCCACAGATAGTTGATATTACTATTCTGGCTGTTTTTATTAAACAACCTCAAATGGCCGAATAGCTCAGCTGGATAGAGCAACTGCCTTCTAAGCAGTAGGTCCCAGGTTCGAATCCTGGTTCGGTCACCATTTGCTTTCTTTTTAGTTCTCCATGTATCCTTAATACATGGACGACAACAAAAACCAAGACTTACTCTCTACTGTTAACCTAGAAGACCGTCCTGAATCTGGATGGCGACGCCGCCTTTTTATCATTATATTTGAAGCCGACACTAAGTGGGGGCGTATTTTTGATATTACTCTTTTATGGGCCATCCTTGTAAGCATAGCGGCTGTTATTTTAGAGAGTGACCCAGCAATAAACTCAAAATACGGAAAAGAACTTTTTTTTATTGAGTGGGCTATTACTATCTTTTTTACTTTTGAATATTTACTAAGACTCACTATTACAAATCACCCAAAAAAATATGCTAAAAGCTTTTTTGGTATTATTGATTTACTTACAATCCTACCCGCTTTTATTGCTTTAGTTTTTCCGCAGTCGCAATACTTTATGGTAGTTAGAGTGTTAAGGCTTTTACGTGTATTTAGAATTTTGAAACTTGTTAACTTTGTGACAGCAGCACAACAGCTCGGCAATGCTCTTTTAGCTAGCCGCCATAAAATTGCTGTATTTTTTGGGACTGTACTTTCACTTATTTTAATTATGGGCGCCTCTATGTATATGGTAGAAGGCCAGCAAGAAGGATTTTCTAGTATTGCAAAAAGCATGTATTGGGCGATCGTTACAATGACAACTGTTGGCTATGGCGACATTGTCCCTGTAACAACCTTAGGTAAACTTATAGCCTCTTTTATGATGCTTGTGGGCTATGCCATTATCGCAGTCCCTACGGGCATTGTTAGCGCCGAGCTCATGGAGCAAGAAAAACTAGGTAGCAATAAAGCCTGCCCTCGCTGTAAGACCACTAATGAAGGTAGCTCTAATTACTGCACCCAGTGTGGAGAAGCTTTGTCTTGAGCTTAGCAATAACAATTTACGGCACTGTCTATTTATTTTTCAAAGCCTATATGCCCTATTCGCCCTGTACAGCTCCTCAAATCAAAATTTTGAGCTGAGCACTGGCCTATATATTGTAATTAATAATCCTTTTAAGCACCAAAAAGGATTGAAATGTTAAAAAGCCTATCTATTCTAATTGCCTCTCTTGTACTGTCACAACAGGCGCTGGCTGGTAAATTTGTCCGTCAACAAGTGAAGGAAGTCTCTAATGTCCATAATATTGAAAACGGCTTAGAGATTGAGATCTCTGAGAAAGGCTTTAGCTACTTAACAGAACACTTAGATCGCATTGGCTCTGCCCTTGGGTTTAACTTAAAAAACAACCAATTAGACTCTATTGGTAAAAAGCTACCGCCTATCTCACTTTCTGAGTTTGCTAAAAACAATCAAACCGCTGCAGCCATGCTTCAAACTTTAAATAAAGTTACTAACTTACTTATAGGCCTACAAATAAAGGACCCTGCTTTTGAGTTTGATGCTGAAGATATCGCCTACAATGTTAATTACTCTAAAATTCAATTAGTTCCAATGCCAGCCCTTATTGGTGAAAACTCTCGTGACAATGGCGCCGTTGGCTTTGCATTAAAAGTAGTAATTGATAGCTTTAACTTAAGTGCCGGCACATCTGTTTTGTCAGATAAAAACAACCCTGTTGTTGGCCCCATTGAAATGCAAGGCGCTGAAGTTAAATTAATAAGCCCAAGCATTTTCTTTACACTTCCATTTATTATTCAAAGTAAAGGCGATAGTACATTTGAAGTTACTGTTTCCAAAGGTCATACTAATTTAGATAATATTGATATACATTTTGGACATAAAAAAATACTTCGCCCTGTAACAACTGTAAGTATTGATCACAACTGCTCACAAATGAGTGCCTTAGCGCAAAGTAAATGTGAAAGTGGCTTTCAATATATGGTTAATAACGATCAGCTTATTGCCGACATAGAAGCTCAACTTCCAAAGCTTATGGAATTTGCACAAAATTATATTTCTGAAGTTACAGAAAGCAAGCTTACCGAATTACTGTCTGACAAAGAAGGCAATAGTTTTAATAAATCTATTACAACACCGCCTATTGTTGAGTATATGCCGATAGACCCTCTAGGAAAAAGTAAGTCAAAAGAAGAAGACTATTATAACTCTAATATAGATGCTTTTAAACTTGGTGACCGTAGAGACAAAGGCTTAATTAATTTTGATGAGTTAAATAATACGTGCCTCAGTAAAAACATCTTTTTTGAAAACGGTGAGCTAGGCCAACAAGTTGCTTTTATCTCACAAGAGACTTTATTTGATTGTTTAGATATTGACGCTTTAAATTCTAACGAACGTAGTTTTTGGAAAAGCAGTAAGCTTAATTATATTGATACCCTAACTCGAGCTAGCCTACATACTGATGATGACTCTGGCCTTATTGATACAAAAATAGCTTTAAATGCTATAGGTGACTCAAGTCTTGGCTTTAACTTAAAAGCCAATCACTTTAGCAGCGGAACGACCAGCGGCTTAAATTTAGGTTTTGATATTTCTATAGAAGATAATAACTCGGCTTATGGGGCTTCATTATTATCTACGGGACAGCAATCCGTACTTAGAAAAAACTATAGTCAAAAAACAGATTTTGCAAAACTGGCACCTAAAAACATAAATAACGATTACGACTTTGAAGTGGCAGTAGCTATTAATAGTAAAGTCATAAACAGTCTAATTACTAAAAGTTTTGAGCGCGGATACTTTAACCAAATGGATAGCACTAAAACATCAGAGCAAGTATGGCGCCATAAAGAATGCAGAGTTAAGGCTGCCGGCGGCCGCAGCGAAAAGATCAAAACTGAAGAATCGTCTCTTATTATGAGCCGTGCTCCTGTTATTGTTACTAGCGTTAGTGAGTTAAATAGCGATGCTATCAATAACCCTAACAGCCCTTTTTGGCAGGCCGATAAATTTAAAAATATTAAAAAGATATTTAAAGGCCAACAATTAAATGCTGAAGAGCTTTTCCTTAAAATGAATGTACAAGTGGCTCATGAACAAAAAGGCTTTTTAGAAAATACTTTTCTAAAGGGCGATGTTACTTATATTGAATTAGACTTAATACTACTTGTGAAAAAAATACAGGGTACAGGACAATTAGGGCTCTTCATGGTAGATTTTGACCCAGACAGCATTAAAGTTGTTAATAAGACTAAGTTTAAAAAGAAAATTAGAAAAACAGTTGAGGACACTATGGAGTGTGCTTTGGATGAATGGATTAACCACCCTACTGCAGAAACAAGCAGTGAGTATGGGATGGCACTTGTACCTGTTATTCCTTTGGATAGAAAAGTAAAAGGCGTAGGCCTTGTTCCAAAAAAACTAACTGTTGATGAAAATGGAAATTTAATTATGTATTCAGATTTTAATAGAGAAGAATCAATTACTACGGAGACTTACTAATGAAAGCATTCAATACACTACTCACTTTAGTAGCATTAGTTTTTACAGCTTCAAGTTTTGCAGCAAGCCCACAAAGCCAAGACTTTAAAGGGACAAGAACTTTGCCTGCCTTAGATATACATCTTGACCAAAACTCTATAGATGAACTCGATGGCAAAGAAAAAGAACTTACTATTTTATACGTTAATGCCTCTAAGTTTAAAAAGAATAATGGTTTTTTTATTTCTAATGTTATTAGACAAGAGAACTTTAAACTTAAAAATTATAATGAGCCAGGCACGTTAAAAATAGCTGCTGAAAATTATGTTATTGAAGGCCACAAAAGCAGTGACGCTTTAATTACAGTAAAGCAGCCTTATAACTATATCCTTTTTGTACTTCACAAAAAGGGCAACTACTATTGGGTTAATCCAAAGACAAGAGACCAAGATTACCCAACGCCTCTCTACTTTAACAAGCCACTTAACTTTGAAACTCAGCTAAAAGTAGCCAAGATAGCTATTAAATCTAAGCCCGGAGATGCAAAAGTTTTTAAGATTTCAATTGATGATGTTGAAAATAAAATTTGTGTAAGCAACCCCACTAGCCCATGTACTGCAGCCAAGGTTAAGTTTAAACAAATCCCTTTTAGGTAGCCCTTATGGGGTTACAGACCCAGGTTCTCGGGTCACCATCACTTTTGGGTAAAAATGCTTTAAGATATTTTTATAGCTCCAGCCTTTGCGCGCTAATAAACTTGCGCCTTTTTGACTCATGCCCACACCATGCCCATAGCCTTTACCTACAAAAGAAATTTGGG
>JALZUS010000002.1 GCA_023299885.1 Bdellovibrionales bacterium
AGCCAGACTGAGCCTGAGCCCCTAATGACGTAAATAGTATGACAGCCGTAATAAGTTTAAACATAGTAACTCCCTCAAGTCGCTCTTGTAATACCTGAGTATAAGTTCTCAGGTATTACTTATTAATAGAGCAATGAGTGGGCCAGCTAACAGGACTTTACGATTTAAAATGGGGCAACACTACAGCAACAATAGCTATTTATACATTTACCTTACCTAATGTCCGCAATAACCAAAGGCAAATTGATTGTTATCAATAAACCCTACATCTTTAATCTTATTATGGATTTCATTGGCGTAAATACTAGTGCTTCTACCTGGGCAAAAATGCATGAGTATAAACCTTACCAATGGGGCATCCTGCTGAGTATCAATATTAGAAAGCATATGCTGCGCTAGCTCGTAAGTAGCTTGAGGCTGATGAGAGAGCAGATCTTGAAAAATCTGAAACCCTAAGTAAGTCTTAACTTTATCGTTTCTCATCTCATTAAAAATAGTATTTAAAAAACCTTGCTGATAGCTCTGTAAGGACTCTCCATTGTATGAAATATTCTTAATAATAAAAGCAAAGTTTTTATTTAAATAAGACTCTAAAACTCTAGACTCACCCTTAGTCATTTCTGATATTTCTATAGACTCGTCTTTGTGAGGTTTATTAGAAAATAAAATTTCTATATGCTCCTCTTTTAAATCAGAGTGAACTAAGATTTGCTTCTTCAAACTAAGTGCCTCTCCCCTATCTACATGCCCTTTGTTTTTTTGAGAATTTAATTTACTTTGTATAACTGATAATTTATCTAAAAGCTTATCTATTGAACGACTTACCTTAGGCACTTCATTACAGCTATAAAATTCTTCTTTTAACTTATATAAATCACAGTATTTATTGCCTACTACATTACGGCATTCATTAGGCATTTCAGTCATTCGCCACTCAAATTGTGCCAGCATAGTGGCATAGGGCACTTTCTCATATGCAGAGCCTATAAATGGAGAGAATTTTTGAAATACTTTATGACCTGGCTGAACGATAGCTCCATGGACCTCACCAGTTATTGAATTTGTCAGCCTCACTAAAGAGCCCGTCTTTGGTTTTTCAATTTTTTTACAATGCTTGTTTTTTAAATTAATAAACTCGGAAGCTCCAGTGTTTCTAATTTCAGTCGTCTTCTTTAATGCATAAAGAGCTGTATTCCAGCAGTTAGGGCCCTCCAGGTTTTTGGCACTTGTATTACGGACTAACAAGCTATCAATTAAAGCTGATTTAGAACTACTCACATCCTGAGCCTGAGCCCCTAATGACGTAAATAGTATGACAGCAGTAATAAATTTAAACATAGTAACTCCCTCAAGTCGCTCTTGTTCTACCTGAGTATAAGTTCTCAAGTACTACTTACTAATAAAGCAATGAAGGGGCCAGCCAACAGTAAACTGGACAAAAAAAAGCCCCTTTAAAAAAGAGGCTTTTTACTAAAAAGTAACTAAAATTAAATACCGTGCTGGTGGCGCTCTTTCTCGTCTACTTTAGACTGAATGCCGCCTTTAAGCTGAGCTCTGTAAGCAAGCTTCTTAATATCATAAGTAAATTCTGACCCGTTTAAGCCAGGAGTTTGCCACTCTGGGCCCATACGAATAGCGTCAACAGGACAAGCTTCTTCACAAAAGCCACAAAAAACACAACGTAAAATATCAATTTCATAATTGATCGCATGTTTTTCTACTGTTGGGTCTTCATGCTCTGAGGCTTTAATTTTAATACACTGAGCCGGGCAATTAGTGGCACACAACATACAAGCCGTACATCTTAATGAACCATCTTTTTTAACTGTTAAAACATGATTGCCTTTAAACCTTGGCCCATAGTTATATTTTTCTTCTGGGTAATTTAAAGTGGGCATATCTTTTTGGTTAAAAAGATTTTTAATCATCTTTTTAAAAGTTAATCCCATGCCCGACAAAATACCGTAAAGGTACCATGACGAAGAAAGTGATTTTGGTTTTGAAACGCGAATCATAATGAACCTCTTTCAATAGTAAAGTGATTTGTTTTTAGGTCGCCTTTTCCTTGAGAAACCATTAAGTTAATATCTTCATTTT
Source organism: Bdellovibrionales bacterium (assembly GCA_023299885.1). Classification (GTDB taxonomy): domain Bacteria; phylum Bdellovibrionota; class Bdellovibrionia; order Bdellovibrionales; family UBA1609; genus JALZUS01. The sequence goes on from JALZUS010000002.1 coordinate 2,098, forward strand.
TTAACAGACTAACAACATTAGCTAAGCTTAAAGCACCAGGAACCACTGTTAAACCTTTTTCAAAAGACTGATCTTTATCTTCAAAGTTTGTAAATGTACCCGCTTTTTCTACATAAGATAATGAAGGCACAAAGTAAGCATTATTAAATGACATAGATTCAAAGTTTGAGTGTTTATCTGCAGATAACCATAATAAGTTTTTAGCAGAAGACATAGTACCTAGCACTTCTGCTAAGTCTGGAGTGAATTCTTCAGTAAGGCTTTCAGGGCCAGCAACAACCACTAAATCAAAAGAAGCAATTAATGAACCTAGCTGGCTTTTATCTGCTGTTTTTGCATTAGCTGCCTTAATAGCCTTTTCTAAACCTTTAGTATTAGGGTTTCTGTCACCACGGTAAAGTAAACCATCAAACTCATTCACTTTATCATGAGTGCTATTCCAATGGATTACAGTTGCGCCGCTAAAGGACTCTAATGTTTTTGCATATTCTTCGTTAGTATATTGGCCTGTAAGCACTATTAAAATTTTATCTGATGAAGTTGCAGCAAGTAGTTCACTCGCTTCTTTAACAGCGGCTCCAGCCGACAAAGTTACAATATTACCTTCAGTATTTTTAATAGCTCTTGTTAAACGAGCCGGTCTGTTTATGTGTTTGTAAATTTCACGGCCCTTATCACACATCCAATAACCATTTACATCAGAATGCATAGGCTTAACTCTAAATATGCCTTCTTCGTTATAAGAAAGTTTAACCTTACAACCTGTAGAGCAACCAGAGCATACTGTCTCAGCCTCTTTTAAATACCAAACACGCTGTTGGAATCTAAAGTCTTTAGACGTTAATGCACCCACTGGGCAAATATCAACTGTGTTAATAGAATAGTTATTATTTAAAGGTTTATCTTTAAATGTACCAATTTCCGAATGGTCGCCACGGTTAAATATCCCTAGCTCATTAGTTTTAGTCACTTCTTCTGTGAAACGCACACAGCGAGAACATAAAACACAACGTTCAGAATCAAGCATGACTCTTTCGCCAAGATCAACCACTTTACGTTTTTTAACTTTTTTCTCAGCCATTTCTGGAGTGTACTGACCAAACTTCATATATTGGTCTTGCAAGCCACACTCCCCTGCTTGGTCACAAACAGGACAATCTAAAGGATGGTTTATTAAGTGAAAGTCTAAACCCCACTTAACAGCCTCTTTAATTTTTTCAGAGTTGTTATTAATAACCATACCCTCTTGAACAGGAGTATTACAGGCAATTTGTACTCTTGGGTTACCTTCAACCTCAACCATACATAAACGACAAACACCAGCTATAGATAAACCTGGGTGCCAACAATAATGAGCAATATCTTCTTTAAGCTCTTTATAGGCTTCAATAATTGAAGCGCCTTTTTTAACAGTAATTTCTTGTCCGTTAATAGTACAAGTTACTTGCGTTTCTTTGGCCATTTCATTTGTTTCAGACGCTGACATGTTCACCCTCGTTTGCTTTTACCGACTGTTTATTTTTTTTCAGTCTGATTTCTGAAACCTTACGCTCACGCACATAAGACTCAAACTCATTTCTAAATTTATTAATAAAGCTTATCACTGGCAGTGCAGCTGCATCCGATAAAGCACAAATGGTTTTGCCCTTCATATTGTCGGCTACTTTTAAAGCTAAATCGATATCTTGGATTCGACCTTCGCCACTAGCAATACGCTTCATGATTTTATGCAACCAACCAGTACCTTCTCTGCACGGAGTACACTGGCCACAAGATTCATGATGGTAAAAGTGAGCAATCACTTCTAGTAAATCCACCATATCATTAGAGTCATCTATAATAATAACAGCACCAGACCCTAACATAGATCCATGCTCGGCTAAGGATTCATAATCCATGTTAGCCGTTTTGCATTCTTCAGCCGTTAATACTGGGGCAGAAGAGCCACCAGGGATAACTGCTTTTAGTGTGCGGCCCTCTATTAAACCACCACACTCATTATTTATTAAATCCATTAATGGGTAGCCTAAAGCCACTTCATAAGTGCCCGGTCTATTCACATTACCACTGACAGAAAATAGTTTTGTGCCACAAGACTTTTCAGTTCCAATAGCTTTGTAAGCAGCAGCACCATCTTTAATAATTGGAATGACAGCAGCTAATGTTTCAACATTATTAACAATAGTTGGTTTACCTAAATAACCTTTTACTGCAGGAAAAGGTGGCTTTAATTTTGGCTGACCTTTTTTACCTTCTAATGATGAAATCATTCCTGTTTCTTCACCACAGATATAAGCGCCAGCTCCTACATAGATATCAAGGTCATGGTCAAAACCTGAACCCATTATGTTTTTACCAAGCATTCCAGCGGCATAAGCTTCTTTGATAGCTTTTTGCAAAATTTCAGTGCTCTCGTTGTACTCGCCGCGAATATAAATGTAGGACTTTGGAGAGTTAATAGCGAAAGAAGAAATTATCATACCTTCAATTAACTGATGGGGCGCGCGCTCCATCATTAAACGGTCTTTAAAAGTACCTGGCTCACCTTCGTCAGCATTACAAAGAAGGTAACGCTTTTCATCGTTTTTAGGTAAGAATCCCCATTTAACACCCGTTGGAAAACCAGCTCCACCACGACCTCTTAAACCAGAAGCTTTAACCTCTGCAATAATGTCATCGGGCTTCATGCCAAAAGCTTTTTTTAAAACTTCGTAGCCACCATGTTTTTTATAACCTTCTAGGCCTTGAAATTCGGGCTTATCATAATGCTCAGTGAGAAGCTTTATTTCCATTACATAAATCCTTAATGGTCTGCACGGCAGACTCGTTTGTTAAACTTTCATAATAACGATCATTCACTTGCATCATTGGGGCTGTCCCACATGAACCCAAGCATTCTACTTGCGAAATACATACATTACCGTCTTCGCTCACTTCACCTGGTTTTACACCAAAGGCGTTGCAAATAGCCTGTGTCATTTCGCGACCACCAAACATAGAACAGCTAATATTAGTACAAACCTGTACATGAAATTTACCGGCAGGCTTTTTGTTGTACATTGTATAAAAATGAAAAACTTCATTAATCCAAGATTCAGGTAAATCCATAACTTGGCTTAGGTAAGAAATAGCGTCATCACTGACCCAACCATCATTCTCTTCTTGAACTTTATAAAGAGCCGGCAATATAGCCGATCTTTTTGTTTCATAACGTTCTAATTCTTTTTTTACGAAGGCTTCGCCCTCAGCAGACAATTTAAACATATTATCTATCCAACTCCCCAGCGATTAAATTCATACTTCCTAATACAGCAATTACGTCAGCCAATAAGCCACCCGTAATTTGCTCTGAAAAAGATTGATAAATAGCAAAACATGGCGGACGCACTTTCAAACGATAAGGCTGACCACTGCCATCAGACACCAAATGAAAACCAAGCTCGCCATTAGCAGCCTCTGTTGCATCATAAAGTTCACCTGCTGGTGGCCTTAGACCATTAATAATTAACATGAAGTGGTTCATTAAACCCTCAATGTTTCCGTACACATCTTTTTTCTCTGGTAGCACAATATTTTTATCTCTGATTGTGTAATCTCCAGAAGGCATACTTTTACAAACCTGCCTAATAATTTTAATAGATTGTTTCATCTCTTCGATACGCACTAAGTAGCGGTCGTAAGCATCACCGTTAGAACCCACAGGGATATCAAAATCTAAAGTTTCATAACCATAATAAGGCTTAGCTTTCCTTAAATCCAAAGGAACACCCGCGGCTCTAAGTAATGGGCCTGTGTAACCCCACTCTATGGCATCTTCAGGGCTAATTGAGCCAACACCTTCTGTACGAGCAATCCAAATTTTATTACCTGAAAGCATACGCTCAATTTCAGAAATACCTTTAGACATATCATTACAGAATTCTAAAACATCATCGTACCAACCGTCAGGGGCATCTTGAGCCATTCCACCTATACGAGTGAGCGAAACGGTTAAGCGGGCACCACAAAGTTTTTCAAATAATGTGTAAACTTTTTCTCTGTATGTAAACAAATGGAAGAAACCAGTTAAAGCTCCTAAGTCCACTGCGTTAGCACCAACACAAACAATATGATCAATGATTCTTGAAAGCTCGCACAAAAGAATTCTCATAGCTTTTGCTTTAGGAGGAATCTCTACGTCCAATAATCTTTCAACCGTTTTACAGTAGCCCACGTTATTAATAGGCGCTGAGCAATAGTTTAAACGATCTGTATAAGGAATTACTTGGTTGTATGGATGAGTTTCAGCCATCTTCTCAAAGCATCTGTGCAAGTAACCAAGCTCTACATGGGCACGGTTTACTTTTTCACCATCAAGTTCACACATTACACGTAAAGTTCCGTGAGTGGCTGGATGAGCTGGGCCAATGTTTATTGGAACCAAGTTTTTATTAGGGTCTGGCTTGTAGTTAGGCTCATCTTCAAAATGGATAGGCATAGCTTCTGTACAATGCTGCTGTTTGTCTGCTGGGTAATCTTTACGAAGTGGATGTCCGACAAATTGGTGATGAGTTAAAATACGAGTCATATTGGGATGACCTTCAAATTTAACACCAATCATGTCGTAAACTTCACGCTCAAACCAGTTAGCTCCCTTCCATAAAGGAACTAACGATTTAATAGTAACTTCACCTTCAGCAACGGAAGTTTTCATTCTTAAACGCTTATAAGTTTTTGAATGAAAAAATTCATAACTCACTTCAAAGCGCTTGGCTTTACCAGGGTAATCAGTACCCGTGATGTTCATAATAAAATCGAAGTGGCCATCATTTTTTAAAAACTCTGCAATTGGATAAACCTCTGATGGCTCAACAACAATAACGTCATCACCAAAACTTTTAGACCAATTTAAGTTTGCAAATTTTAAATTTAAAGATTCTTTAGTACTCATCTGTACTCTCCTGCTTTCCAGTTATCTTTCCAAGGACGAGGATGATGATCTTCAATCATTTTTTGTACCGTCATAACACCATCTAAAACAGCCTCTGGCGTTGGAGGACAGCCAGGCACATACACGTCTGTTGGTATAATTTTATCTACACCTTGCAAAACATGATACCCTCGATAAAAACCACCTGAGCTTGCACATGCACCCATAGCAATTACATATTTTGGATCTAACATTTGCTGATAAATTTTAATAATAACAGGAGCCATTTTTTCTGTAATAGTACCCGCCACTAAAAGTAAGTCTGCTTGTCTCGGAGAAAACCTTACAACCTCTGCTCCAAATCGAGCCAAGTCATAACGTGGCCCCATGACAGACATGAGTTCGATACCGCAACAAGCGGTTCCATATGGCATTGGCCATAAAGAGTTTTTTCGACCCCAAGCTACAATTGCATCAAGCTTGGTTGTAAAGGCAAAAGAGCGTCCATCTTCTAACAACTGTCGGTCGTTAGCAGATAAAGTATTTGCTTGTGTTGAATTTTGAGGTTCAGCAGACATAGGGTTTTCCTTAGTAATATTAAGGCCTGAAATTATCATCTTGTTTTCATTTAAGCAAAAAGTAACAAGGTCTGTTGTAGAATTTCCTGTTTAATTATTACTGACCATAATCTTCTTTAAAAGTCTGTTTTTTTGGCATTCTTATTATAAAAAATAGTGATTTTACTTAAAATCCCACTGAGCTCAATAAATGAGCTTTTAAGCTCATTTATTGAGCATTAATTGCCTTTTCTTACAATCTTAAAATCTTTGTTTTCCTTGATATAACTGGTGCTTATGTCATCGCAGAACCATAGTCTAGTTTTTAAGACCTTTATATGGTTTCAAGTTGGAACCAGCTAGCCCTCCACCTAGAATTTTATTGTTCTAAATAAATATATATTACCAAGGAGGGAATATGCCTAAATTAATTATCGCAGCTATATTAGCGATATTCACAATAAACGCTTCAGCTTCTGAGCAAACTGATTATCTTGTTCAGGTTGAACCAGAAATGAAACTTCAGTTTTATGCTGAGATCATGCAGCAAACAAACCACCAAGCTAAAATTAAAGACTTACAGTTTAATAACTGGCTACGTGTACAAGCTCCTAAAGCTGAAAACAATTCAGTAATGAGAACTTTAAGCTTAAATAGCTTTAACACAATGAGCGCTGTTACTTACGCACAAAAAAACTTTAAGTTAAGAGCTTTTGGCGTAGAAACAAAGACAAGCGATTGTCCGTTTCCGCCTGAGTGGGACTTCTTATGCGGAATCTTCGGACCAGGTGATGGCGATGATGGCGGAAAAGATGACGGCGACGAAGACAAGCCAGACGATGGCGACAAGCCTGCTCCTAAAAAAGGAGACAACCCAGCTATTCCTGACGCACCAACTGACAAAGAAGGCGCAGACCCTTTAGCTAAAAACCAATGGGGCATGAAAGATATTGGCGCTAAAGCTGCTCAAGAATCTGTTGCTAACCTAGGTGAAGGCAAAGAGATTATCGTAGCTGTTATTGACACAGGTGTTGATTACACTCACGAAGACTTACTACCAAACCTTTGGAGAAATGAAGGCGAAATTCCAGGTAACGGAATTGATGACGACGAAAACGGCTTTATCGATGATGTTGTTGGTTGGGACTTTGTTAGTGATGACAACCTTCCGTATGACTTAAAAGGTAAAAGTATTTTTTCTGGTAACCCAGGTCACGGAACACATTGTGCTGGTAACGTTGCTGCAAAAGGGAATAACGGTATTGGTATTTCTGGTGTAGCACCAAATGCTAAAATTATGATTTTACGTTTCTTAAGTGACGAAGGCGGCGGAACAACTGCTGATGCTATCGAGTCTATTAAGTACGCTGTAGATAACGGTGCACATATTACTTCAAACTCTTGGGGTAGCGAAGGTGAAGATCCAGATGAGCCAGAAGAGAACAAAGCTTTACGTGATATGATCCAATACTCGCAAGACAAAGGCGTTTTATTTGTTGCTGCTGCTGGTAACGGACACCAAGGCAAAGGTTACGACAATGATAACGATGATAAACCTGCATACCCTGCAAGTTATGACCATGACATTATCATGAGTGTTGCTGCTATTGATGTTAACGATAAGCTAGGAAGCTTTTCAAACTGGGGCAAAAAAGGCGTTGATATCGCTGCTCCTGGTGTAAAAGTTTACTCAACAGTTGTTGGCGATGGTTACACTGATGCAGCTATCCCAGGATTAGCTACATGGGATGGTACTTCAATGGCCGCTCCTCACGTTTCTGGTGCTGCAGCCTTATATATGTCTGCTAACCCTAATGCTGACTGGAAAGAAGTTAAGAAAGCTATTATGGATGCTGCAAAGCCTGTAAGTGCTTACAAAAACAAACTTGTTTCTGGCGGCAAATTAAACTTAGACGGTATGTTTTAATACTTACCTCTAAAATAAATAAAAAAGGCTGGTTTTTAACCAGCCTTTTTTTATGTCTTTAAAGTGCTATGCACACACAAGGTTACTGCTATTCTTGCCAGTGCATGGCCTCAATTTTGTGGCCATCAAGGTCTTTAACAAAACAACCATAATACTCAATACCGTAATGAGGTCGTGGGCCTGGCTCGCCCTCACTTACGCCACCAGCCTTAATAGCCGCAGCGTAAAACTCCTGTACCTGCTCTTTAGTTTCACATGAAAAACCAAAATGGATTCCGTTAGCTGTTTGTGCAGGTAAATCATTGCAAGGTGTCTGCACCCAAAACTCTGGAGCAGCCTTTCCGTAGGCTACGGCATTGTAATCTAGTAATTCTATAACTCTTTTAATACCTATAGCTTCAAAAACGGCATCATAAAATTGAATGGCTTCTTTAAATTTATTTGTACCAATGGAAACATGAGAAAGTATGCTTTTCTTATCTTCCGAACTCATTCGTTAAACTTCCATTTTTTCTATACGGGCTATTAAGCTTTCTTGGCGTTTTTTAAGATTAGCAGTCTTCTTCTCAAGAGCGGCTAGCTTTTTACCATACTCTTCAAAGCCTTCATCACCCTCTTTAACAGCGTCTTTCATAAAAACTTTAAGCTCTTTTTCAGACTCTTCAGTGCGGGTGTCAACTTCTGCTAAAATTGTTTTAATGCGTTCTTTTACTTCGGCATCATCTGCTTTATCAAAGATTTTATCTTCTGGGTTAGCTTCGTTAGCAATGTCTGCCTTTTTAACCTGGTAGTCCCGCTGAGGGATAAATTGAGAAGCCGTTGGATGCACTCTTTGGTTCATAAAGGTTGGGGAAACAATTTCTATTCCACCTAAATGCAATTCGTCCAACATAGCTTTACGAAGCTTAGATTTAAAAGACAGTAAGTATTTAACATCTTCTAACAAGCCAGCCACCCTATATAATACTGAGTAATCACCAAGTTCTAATACTTGTACAAAAGGGTCTTTTAGCCCGACTGACTCGCCCGCTTTAATTAAAAGCTTTTCTATTTTTGTCCTTGGTACATCAAAACCAAGTGAAACTTTGGCAGATACAATTGTCCCTGATGACCTAACAACAGTCATTGGGTTAGTTACCAGATAGAGGTTCGGTAATGTTGTTAGAGTTCTGTCTTCTGTTTGAATTTCTGTATGCAAAAAACCTTGCTCAGATATACGACCCTCATGATCGCCAGCCTTAATGAAATCACCTGGCTTAACAGCGTCAATAATTTTCATCATCATGCCGGCCATCGCATTACCTACAAAAGTTGTAGACGACAAAGCAATCACACCAGTAATTACTAAACCAAGTACATTGATAATTTGCCCACGCATAGACTCTGAGATAGGTAGTGAAACCAAAAAGACAGCTACAACAATAAAGACACAGCAAGCAAAAACAGCCTGCCTTAGCCATGGGGTCTCATCACCCACAGTTTTAGTTCTTTTAAAAAGAATCTTTTTTAATGAAACAAGGGCCGCAACACCAATAAGCAATGTTAATAGTGCGGGAACCCAAGAGCCAATAATACCAATAAATGATTTATCCATGGGCGGATAGTATAGAAACTAGCCGCAAATCAAAAGAAGCGGCGCTCGATTGCTAGTTTTTTAAGCCATTATACTTAATATAAGTGTCAGAAGCCTCTTTGTTAGCAGCCTTCCACTCTTTTGTTTTTTCTAGGTATTGGTTTCTTTTCTTAAGCCAAGCTTCACGCTCAGCGGTCACATCTTTAGCTTGGTTCACTAAAGATGTATTCAAGCTAGCTAATTCACGGCCCTGGTCTTTCCATTTACCCATTTGTGTCTCTAAGTCTTTTTCTTTTAAATTATAAGTCTTAACATTATTATTTCGTTGGTCGATATTTTTTTCTATCAAAGCAATTAACTTGTTAAGGTCTTCAATTTGCTTTCTTTCAGCTTTAATTTTTGTCTCTTCTACAGTACGCAAGTTAACCACTTGCTTTTTAAGAGTTAAAACTTCTGTTACATTCTTTTTAAGTTCCGCATTATTAGCTTTAAGCTTAACCTGAACAGACTTTAAGCCTTTAATAGCTTTTGCAGTCTCATCAACATTCTTTTTAGAGATTTCAAAATTCTTTTTATACTCGTCAAAGTTATGAGAACTATAATCAATGTTTTGCTTAAGCTTTGTTAGCTCTTGAGCTGTATCTGTTTCAGCATAAGCTGACCCTGCAAATCCTAATAAAAACGTTAATACTAAATACTTCATTTTATTCCCCTGTCTCTCTTATCTTTTCGGACAATTGTCTCGTAATGTTGAGCGGTAGTTTCCAATCTCATCTTGCCAAAATTCGCCTTTAAAAGACCAATCCAACTTCTTTTTAGGTTTTATGCTCGCCGGAATCCTTTGAACATTACCTACCTCACCACCAGCCACTTGATACCTGATGTTTTCACCACTTCCAGAAAACACTTCATACCTTAAGAACTCATTGTTACTCAAAACACTCTTTACTGACTTGTTAGCCGAGCTCAAGTTATTAGCAAAGAGTTTGCCCGCATACTTCCTTAAAGAAGCTATTTCACCATTTATGCGAGCCTCAGAGCTATCAGACAATGTGTTAAAAGATGACCTTGCCGTATTATAAGTAGCTAATTTAAACTTAGAAGAAACCAACTTGTTTCTAATGTCTTTATAGTCTGCTTTTAACTTTTCTAGCTTTGGACTAAGTACAACATCTTTTTTAGATGTCTTAATTTTTTGAGCTAACTTTTGATAATCATTATTTATATTTTGAATATAATATACGAGCTTATTTTTATCTTTAATAATCTCCTCATCAATACCATTATATTTCTCAATCTGATCAAGCCTAGCATTAACTGCGTTCTGAGAATTTAAAAATCCTTTTGTACGGGCAGACTCTCTAATTACCTGATAAGGCAAACCATCTGTATTATTTGTACTTTTATCTGTCAGGTAATTAAAGGCAGTTTCATAATACTGCTCTGGAGTACGCTTTTCACCGAGGTAAGATTCAATCTTAGAAGACCAAGGTCTATAGTCTGTTTCTAATTCAGTTAAAGTTGAGTAAGCATCACCATACTGACAAATATTTATATAACCAATAGTTCTAATAGCGTAAGACTCAGGCTTAAACACTGCCTTAAAATATGGAGAATGGAGCGAGTACATATTTCCAATGGCACCCATTGTGTCACCCACCATTAACTGTGACCAGCCCTGCTCTTCTAAGGCCTCAACCCATAAAGAATTATCTTTATCAATTTTTTGATACCTTTTAAAAGCACTCGCATGATCATTATCTTGCATAAACATACGCGCAAGATTCAAATATATTAAACTTTTTGTATTTTCATTCGTATAACCTTTTTGACCAATTTTTTTCTCAAGGGCTTCCATTTTTGTTTTTGCAGATTTTATTTTTTTCAAACTAAAATCATTGATAGAGTCTAAGTATTCAATATTCATTATATCTTTAGAGTTTGTAGAAACCCTTTTTAAATGATCACTAGACTCTTTGTATTTGCGTCTTTGATTTAAACCCAATGCTGTTACATAGTTAAGGCGGTCAGCTCCTTCAGCAGGCAATAAAGACTTATTTTTTAAACCTAATAAAATATTACCAAACTTAGGGAAATACTCTGAAGTTAAATGTTTAGCTAACTCTGTTAAAGCTAGAGGCGTAAATTTTTCATGTTCACTTTGAACCACTGGAAATAAACGGTTCACACCTTCTGAGTGCCATCCCATTTTAAGGGCGCAGGCTCCTAAATAATAGTTAGCTTCTAGCTTATGTTTTTTAACCTGAGATAATTCAGCTAAAAAACCAGAAACTATATGACAGTTTTGCTTATAAGATTTTTCTGCATCTTCATGAATTAGCAAAGAAGACAACATTTTAAGATCATGTTCATCGTAGGCATGCATTTTTGCCGCTTCAAATTTATTAGCTTCTGTTAATGCTAAAGCTAAATCTGTTAAGTCTTTTTCTTGAGTAAGGTCAGCAATCTCTGTTTTTGGGTTACTAACTTCTACTGGCTTGTCTATTTTTTTAATAAAAGGGCTCGACATAATTTTTTTAACAACTGTTGAGTAATCTCTTACTGGAGACACCTTATAGTTATCTTTGAAGCCATCTACTTTTATATCTTGAAAAGTAGGTATGCTATATTTATCGGTAGATACAGACGGCTCAGTATTCAACAGAATCTTTTTGTACGACTGTACAGATTCTTGAGCAAAACCAGTTGCACCCAATCCTAATATAACTACTAACGTACCGATTGATAACTTCAAAATAATTTCCTTCCCCTACGCTTTACTTATTAGAAGTAAAGCGTCACTCCAAATAATACACTTAATAAATGAGTCACTTGGTCATCAATAACTGTACCTGGCGCTACTGCTCCGCCACCCTGACCAGAACCAAAAGCTACGATGTCTTCTTTAAACCATATGTTTTTAAGATCTAATCTAAATGCCAAGCTTTTTGATACAAAAATGTACTGAGTGATATCAAACTTAAGGCCTATAGTAGACTCTCCTCTTTCAGTCTCCTGAAATCCTGCAGTAGCTGGATCAGCATCAAATAACTGATCATAAGAAACTAAAGCAATACCTGGTGACACACCAATATCTAGGTACATAATTTTCTTACCCAAAAAACTCATTTTTGCATAAAACGGAATATAGTTAAAAGCTAAGCCGATCTGACTTGTTAACCTTCCATGGTTAGGAGAGGCCGCAGTATTTAAATCTTCCTGGAACCCAGTTACAGCATCGTTATCACTTAAGCTTGCGCCTGTATAAGAAAGCTCTAATCCCATTCTTTCACTAAAAAAATAACTTAAACCCAAAGAATAACCTAAACCTGTACTCCATTGGTCATTTAAAATAGGTCCAGCACCAAGAGTTAATAAAAACTTACCCTCTTTTGTAAAGGTTCTGTTTTGTACTACAGAAAAATCAGTGTCTTTTGCCGACCAGTATTTATTTTCTAAATCTGAAATATCCACTTTACCCTTTGCATCCTTAACTTTTGCCTTACGAATAACTTTCTTTTTTACAACCTTAGACTGTGCATGAGCATTGCCCACAAAGCCTAAGCTTAATAATACTAATAATAATTTTGTTGTGACCTTCATGATGTTACTTCCTTTTATGTATAATTAGTTTGTACTTTTAAATAAAAATGGATAAGAAACATTTACTGTCGTCCCACCCTTTGGTTCTGGAAATTTCCAGCGAGCAATACGCCTAAGCATACAACCCTCAACCATACTGTTTTTTAATGTTGTGTTTTTAACATTTTTTGTTGCTACTTTTCCTGAGGCAGCAATAGTAAAATTCACCATTACCTTTCCGTAGATATTAGGATTTGCAGCCAACTGACGCTCATAACAGTAACGAATTTGACCAATGTTTTTCTTAATGACCTTGGCAATAACATCTCTATCGAGGCCACCTTGGATTTCTGTCTCTTCTTCAACAAAGCCCACAGACCCTTTTCCGATATTGCCTGTTGCTAGTCCGCCTACACCTTTTTTATAGCCAGTTCCGCCTCCGCCAACTCCAGCTGTAGCAATGCCTCTCATTTTATAAGACTTTGCTCCGCCTTCACCGCCGTTACCCTTACCTTTAACATCTGTAAGGCTTGCAAATGAGTGACCGCTACTTTTATCGGCATCTGCCACCACACCCGAAGACGCTACCAATGTTGATGTAGCTGATGCACGCTTAGAGATTTTACCAACTAACTGGCTTAGCCCTGAAGCTTTAATTTTATTAATAACCTTGGCTGTTTTTTGAGAAGAAAACTTGCTACTAACTGATTTCATTGGCTTGTTATCAGGCCTAGCATGTCCAGTTCCATTTGTTTTTTGAGTCACAGTTTGATTTTGATTTTTCTTACTAGGTCTTGTTTTCTCGTTAGTCTTAGCTAAAACTTTTATGCTTTTTTTAGACTCTTTTTTCTTTTGTTTAATGAGCTTTTTATCAAAAATAATTTTTGTATATTGATTCGTGTCTACTTTTGCAATTTTAAGATCAACATCTGGTCCTTTTGGTGCTAAAAACATTAATAGCAAAACCACTAGCATAGCACCGACAGAGCCTGCCATTGGTAGTCTTAATGATGGGTCTAACGTATTCGCTATTTTTTCTTTTGCAGTAGCCGTCATAACATGACTGTTAGCTAGCCTATGCATAACTGTTACATCGCCAAACTGGTGAGTCTGCCATTTATAACTAGTAGCTGCTTCGATTGTTTTTATCTCTTCACCATGCTTATAAACAAACGATTCATTTACAGATAGCAACTTAGAGCTCACTATAAGAGAATTCTTTTTAACAACAAGCTGTTGAAACACCTCTTCGTTGTCTTGCTTTTCTTCAACAACTGCAGCATTTGTATCAAAAATAATAAGTTCAGTTAATATAGGTTTTACTTCAAGTAAATGACCACCTATACGTATTGGAGTTTCAGCTGTTAGCACCGTACTTAATACCGGCTCTTTCTTTATCCAAGTACCCGTACTTGATGATAAATCCATTAAACTCCAGCGGTTTTTATCATACTCAAAAGCTGCATGGATACCACTAACATCCTCGCCCAATAATCTTAGTGAGGCTTGAGCACTTTTACCCATTACAAATAAGTCGTCTTTAGGCTTCAAATTGTATGAACCTAAATACTTGTCCTTATAGTAATGTTTTATTTCTAATGTTAAATGCTTCATTATTTACCTCAAATGCTCAACTGATTTAATAATTTTTTCTGAAAAGTTGTTTTTGTTTTGAAATAGTGGAGTAAAATCTACACCTCTTTTTTCATTAACATAAACACCATCTGGAGTTCTCGATTTACCATCGACATCTATTCCATCAAAACTTACTTTTTGTTTTTTACGATATATAATCTTCTTTTTTACCGCTGGTTCACTCTCAGCATATGCAAAGCTAGAAAAGGCTCCCACAGAGCATGCTATTATAAGTAATTTAGGTATTATATTTTTCATTACTCGGCCCCTTCTGATGCTGGCTCTCTATTTTGCTTGTTAACTGCCTCAACAGCTTTAGTCTCTTTAGCAATAACTTTTTTAGGAGCTTTTGCAGCCTCTAGAGCCGTTCTAAGAGTTAGTATCTTTTTATCGATATCAACCTCAGACTTCTCACTACTTTTTATCGACATTTTCTTAGCAAGACTGTACTGCTTAAAGGCTTCTTTTTTATTATTTAGCCTATTTTCATAGATTTCTGCCGCTAAAAGCCTCTTTTCAAGACTAGATTGAATTTTTAGAGATTTTGCTATGTATTCAAGAGTCTTTTCATGCTTCCCAATGTAGTTATAAAGCTGAACTAGCATATTAGTTGTTTCAAGGTTTTTGCCAAAACTTAGGTGCTTCAATAGAGCTTTTTCGGCCTTTTTTACCTGATAGTCCCTAAGAAAAGTCTTACCTTTAAAAGAATAAAGAGATGGTATCTTATCTTTAAATTGAGACAAAGTATCAATGATAGCCCATGCTGCATCAAATTTTTCTAAGTCCCATAAAAGTTTGGCTTTTTGATAGTGAAGCGCACCTATTTTATTAGATTTCTTTAAAGCTAAATCTGATAACCATGCCGCTTTTTCTTTCTTTCCATCTTTGTCAGCAATCATACTTAAATAGTATGCGCCCCAAGGCTTATCTGGGTGATGTTGCGCCAACCTCTCAGCATTTACCGCAACCTGCTTCCAATTATTTTCTTTAATACAATAGCTTGTATGAGCCAAGATTTTTGGAGTCTCTAAAGCACTTAACGCAGCCACCGGCATTGCTGTGCACTTGTTTCTACTCGTTTTAATTTCTGACAGAGAGTAAGATGTGATACAGGCATTACCTTTGCATTTTTTATTAGAAATATACCTCGGTATAACTGCCTCTGGCTTAATATCGCCAGAAATTTCAATTCTTTTATCATCTAAGTTTAATTTATTAAGCTTTGCATTTATTTTTGCAATACGACCATCTTTAATATTTAACTTTTTAGCCTGCTCAAGTGCAGCACTCATTGTTTCAACAGCTTTATCTTCCATAGGAAGCGATAAATCCTCAAGCTCTACCTGAAAAGCCTCAAAATCATCTACTGGAAGACCTGTAGGCATAGGTATGTTTTTTAAACTAAATGCAAAATCATCATAAAGCTCTGCAAGCCTTACTAAAGATTCAATTGTTGTATCTGCATCTTTATACTTAATAGTTGATTCATAAGCCGATTGAGCTTTTTCTAACTTAGAAGTTTTTAAACTTAATACTGTAGCAAAGCGCTTAAGGCTAGCCTGCATACTTTGATTTTTGTACTCCGCCTCTAATATCTTAGCCTGAACTAATCGAGCTCTTGATTTTACAGCACTTGAGTAGCTACCACTAATAATGCTTTTAGCAGCCTTAAATGCGACGGGGTTATTGCCTAAGTTTAAATCTTGTTCTACTTTTTTAATTCTAGCTTCGCCAATATCAGCTCTGTTTCCTGATTGCGCTAATTTTTTAATTAAACCTTCAGAGTGACCATAATTTTGCTTATCATTAATTTCTTTTAACTTAGAAAGCGACTGAGACTTAAGCTCAGGATTATCTAAACTCGATAAATCATGAAACATAGTTCTGGCTTTTTCAAAGTTACCCATCACAAAGTTGAATTCAGCTGATAAGAAAAAGTACTTAGCTGACTGTTGGTCTTTAACTCTTTCACTACCAAGCCTCTCAAGTACTCTGGCTGCTGATTCTAACTGTGCCATGTTTTCATAATCACCTGCAGCCTTAACTAATACAGATATTCTCTCTTTTGACTTAGGGAATAAATTAGCAAATTCTTCAGCTGACTTAGATGCACTTAGCAAGTCATTCATTTTTCTGTTGATATTGATAGCGTTTAAGTAGGCTTTTTCAGCAAGTGGTGATTTCGAGTTCTCGTTAGAAAACTTTTTATACTCACTTAAAGCTAAAGCATTATTGCCAGACTCTTCTATTTTTTGAATTTCTAAAAAATAAGCTTGTTCATAAATTTTTGTAAGCTTAACAACTCTTTCATCTTTAAGCTTTTTAGTATCAATAAGTGATTTAGAATAGTTTTTAATTTCAGTGAATTTTTTGTCTATATTTAAAATATCTAAATAGAGGTCTTGTGCTTTTTGACCTTTGTCAGTATCTGGGAACTGTTTGCCAACAGATAAAAAGACAGGCCCAGCCTCAGCATAACGTTTTTTTTCATAAGCAATCAGGCCACGTTTAAAGTTAATATCTAATACATATTGTCCTTTTGGGTTAGCTGTTACATAAGTTCCAGCTAGCTTTAAAAACTGTTCTTCATCTTTTGAAACCCAATTGTCTCCGACAGCTTTTTCTAAGCCAACTATCGCAGCATACATAGAGTCATGCGCTACTTTTTTATCTTTAGTGGCAGACCCTACTAATGTGTATTGCGCACTAGACTCACGAAATTTTTCTCTTTGAAACAAAAGCTCTGCATAGTTATACCTAGCCGTTGTAGTGTTTTCTATGTCAGTATTGCCCTCTAAATAAACTTTAAAAGATTTTTCCGATGCATCACCATAATTAACAAGCTTGTTATCATGTCTCCAATATTTTAAATATTTTTGAGCCAAACGAATACTTGTTGGCCATAAATACTCTTCACAATTTTCATTGGCTACGGCCACATCAGACTGAGCTTTTAACCATTTACTATTTGCCTTACAAACTACACTTAAGCTTTCTAAATGCGTAACCGCCTTAGTTATTTCTTTATTAGAATCATAATTTGCAATTAGCATGTCATAAACTTCAGGCGCTAAGTCTGTCTTAGGCATTTCAGTTAATACATCATTTAAAACTGTGATTTCGTCTTCATGCTTACTATGTCTTTGGTAGATTTTAGCTAAGCGTACTAGGTTTTGCGGCACAGCCTCTTTACCACCCTGCTTTGCAAAGTAACTATGAGCACCGTCTGCAGATAAAACTTCAGAATAAAAAATTGGCATATCAGCTATAGCTTCATTTCTTAAATCAAGCCTTGCATCTAATTTTTTACTTTCAACAATCTTACCAAAAGCAACAACTTGCTCAAGCATTTTCAATCCAGGGTTAAAAGATCCTAAATTATAATAAGCCCATGAACCCATATACATACCAAACGGATAAACCTTAGATTTAGGATGCTTTATTACCTGCTTAAAATGGGCCAGTGCTTTTTTAAATTTCTTTTCTTTGAATGACATTTGACCTATAGCCAAATGACTATCTGGAAGCAAATGAGATGTCTTATATCTTTTAATTAATGTAGCATATAGTTTTCTAGCATATGTATCATCACCAATTTGCTGTCTCGCATAGGCATTATTATATAAAACTAAATCCATCTTAGAATAAGATTTATAATTTCTAATTATATTATCATAAATATTAATAGCATTTTTTAATACTGTTTTAGTAGATGCATTACTCACTAGCGCAGGAGCAATACTTACTATTTCAGAGTCTTTTTGTAACTCTAAAAATCTTTCTGTTTTTGAACGCCTCATATAAAGTTCAGCTAGTCTAAAATTAAGATCTGCTGCAATAGGGCTTTTCTTATGTTTAACAATAAGTGCTTTTAATTGAGAGATAGCATTCTCTTCACTTTTTAAAACAAGCATTTCAGCCTGTAAGGCTTTAATGTCATTTGCTTTGCCGTCTTTCTTATCAAGCTTTAATTTATTAATAAGATTAACTTGATTAGGTTTTTCAGCAGCTACTACACAACTAAGCAGTAGTACTAATGGCAAAACTAAAATATCTTTTTTGCTAAACACTTTAATAATCCTTACTCGAAACTAATCGTAGCTAGTTTCATTTCTGCATAACCTGCCATTGACGAGGTATACATTACTTTTTTCAATAACGAATAATCTAATCTTTCATCAGCCTGCATGACTATTTTTCCGTCAAACTCAGCCTCTGTATTGATTTGTTTAATTTCTAAAGCTTTTTTCGCATGAGCATCTAACTCTTTAAATAATACATTTATAAAGTCAGAGTCTTGAGAGTCTAAAGCTTCTTCTTTAATTTCACCTTTTACCAAAGGTATTACTTTTTTATCTTCGACATAAATACCATCGTAGGCCACAATCAGCTTTACAGCTTCAATTGGGTTTTCATACGACGATGACATAGGTAGCTTCATTCCATCATGCGGAGTTATATGTACCGCACTAGTAGAAAAGCTCTTTAATAAGAAAACAATAAGGATAGTGAACATGTCCACCATAGATGTTAACTGAAGCGTAAATGTCCCAGCATTATTGTTTTTCTTTAGTCTTTTTACTGCATTTCTCATTTACATTACCCTTCTAACACATTAGCAAATATGACATCTGGAAATAACAAATCTGTTGCCACTGTTTCATTAGTATCAGTATCTAAAAATGTTAACTTTGCATCAGTAGACTTAACTCGCCTCACTTCATCCATAAATTTAACAACCTCTGCATAAGGAACTCCCTTTTGAGGACTTAAATCTAATTTGAAAATTTTAGGCGTTTTTCTTTTTTGCTGATAAAGATATCCGTACAGTTTCTCGTAATCCCACTTGCCATTTACAGTTGGGATTTCAATTTTATCTTGCACTTTTCCATCTAACTCAATATTTACTTTGAAGCCATACTCTTTAGACATATCAACTGCATAGCTGACTATCTCTTCTTTTTCTTTATTTTCTTCTATCGCTTTTTGAACAGCTTGCGGCAGTGCAGTTTCAATAACCATTACCTTTACAAACTGAGTCGACAACAACATGATCGGAATCAGCGTTACCATCAATGCTAACATGGGCGCTAAATCAATTTCGAACGTTGATTCAGTGTCAGTGTTTTGTCTTGATAGATCTGAAAATTTAAGTTTTTTTCTCATTATAATAACCTCAAAGTCTATTTAATAGATTTAAACTGCTTTACCTTCTAATTTACTTGTATTGATATCTGTTGGATAAATTGAATCCTTTTTAAAGGGCTCGTAGTTTCTTGATGTTAATAAATCAACCACTTTAGTAGAATGCTCTGCAATCTCTTCTAAAAGCTGATTTTGTCTAGAATGCAAAAATGCATAACAAACCATAACTGGTATAGCCACTGTTAAACCTAAAGCCGTTGTATTCATGGCCATAGAAATACCTTGTGATAATACAGTCTGTTTTTGAGAAGGATCTGCGAAGGCAACAGCATTAAAGGCTAAAATTAGACCTGTAATTGTACCTAATAAACCCATTAAAGTAGCTACGTTTGCAATCATCATTAGAAAACCTAAACGCTTACCTAATAATGGAATAATTTCTGATAATGAAATGTCTAAGCCCTGATGCATAGACTCTTCGTCTCTGTCAGAACGCTCTAGTACTGACTTAATTACATGTGCTAATGGCGCTTTTTTGTTAGCATCACTAAACGTAATCGCATCATCAACCTTATTGTTAAGTAGTAAGTTTCTGATTTGACTCATAAACTTATCTGTTTTGATTGAGTAATCAAAGTATAAAACTTTAACTCTCTCGAAAATCATCCCCATTGCAATTAAGCCCATGAAGACAATTAAGTAAGCCGGCACACCGCCGTCTGCAATTGTTTTTATTATGTTTCCCATGTTAACTCCCTTTAATTAATTATCTGTTTATTTAAAAATGTAAATTTAAGCGGCCTTAATTTGACCTACTGTTAAGTTATTAATTTTTTCTGTTATTTCTGTATTGATTTCATCAAATCTTAAACCGTAAACCACTTCATCTGCCTGTGTGATTAGTGACTCTGAGTATCTTTTATTTACTATTTCACACTCCGCTTTAAATGCAGGTACATCTGCCGTTGCCTTAAAGAAAACGTTAATTTTTTGACCCGGAACAAGCATCGCGTTTTTAATAACAACAGCTGCTCCCTTTAAACTAAGATCCAATGTCTTACCTTGAAAAACTTTTTCATTATCATGAGCGATAATTCCTGTTTTGTAGTCGGCACGAACATAATATCTTGTATTTAATGTTTTAAATATTTCAGTATCTTTAATTGTAAATAGTCTGTTGATTTCTTCATCTTGAAATACATCTATTTCGGCAAGCCTCTCCCAAGACTCCATGCCTCCGTGCTTAACAAAATCAAAGTCAAATATATCGTTATCTTTTAAAAGCTTAACAACTTCTAAATACTTAAATGGACCAAAGATTTTTTCACCTTTATTAATATGCCACTGCTGTGCAAGCCTTTGCTTGGCTTCACTGTCCGATAGAGGCTTAATGTCGGCTAATACCTCTTGGCGATTCACTTCAACTTCTTTGTTTATTATTTTTTCTGAATTTTTAGCAATCCCACTCGGAGGCATTACTGGCTTTTCTTTTAATAAAACACTCTTAAGCTCATGATTCTCAATCAAAAGCTCCCAATCCGACTTAATAGGATTGTAAATAAAATCTGTTATGTTGATAGCTCGAGACTGAAGCATTTCAGCTATATGCTCAACAGTATAAGGGCCATTCTGTAAGCCCTTAATTGAAATATAAAATTTTTGAGATTCAGACATTATTTATTCTCCTAATTACTTTCTACATTTAGCTCTTCGGAATTCCTTTGATCGATCTAAAGCCAGTTCTGTACTGATTCTTAAAGGATTTGGTTTTTGTAAAAGATCTAGTCGTTGGTCTCAGCCAGCTGTGTAAAAAATACGCACAAACTGGCTGAAAGCCTTGTAAATAGCGCTGTACACTGAAATAATTAGATATGAGATGGGCAATACCTGAACTTGAAAAGATACTTAAATTTTGCGATCAAAATCAAAGTCTAGCTGTTTTTGACCTAGACTCGACCCTTCTAGACGTAACTCCAAGGTCTATTCAAATTATTAAAGACTTTAAAAATACGGCTTCTTACAAATCTTTAACTGATGACGACAAAAATAATTATGCTCAAATAAACTATCAACACAGCGATTGGGGCCCTTCAGCTCCGCTCAAAAGAGCTTCTATGAGCAAAGAAGCTCATGATATGGTTTTTAAATTTTGGTGGTCTAAATTTTTTATTAATGATTATTTATCTTATGACATACCATATCCAGGAGCTCTTGATTATGTTCAAAAAATATTCTCAACGGGCTCTGACATAACCTATCTTACTGCACGAAAAAAACAGAACATGTTGGATGGGACCCTACAATCACTGCTGGATTTAAATTTCCCAATCAACAACAAGCAAACACGATGCGTACTTAAAGAAAAAGACCATAACGATCACACCTACAAATTAGATTGGTTAAAAAAAGAAATTCCAAAATACACTAAAATATTTTACTTTGAAAACGAAGCTAAAATAATTAATCATGTGCGAAGAGAGCTTCCTGAAGTTGAAATTATATTTATGGATTCTATTCACTCTCAGGAAGATAGCTCCCCCGTAGGATTACCTACCCTACCTTGTAAGTTTAAATAATATTGTTTTCTTCGGCCATTTTATTAATAGGGAGGTATTTAGGATAGAGCTGTAACAAGCCTTCTAAATTCTTATCTGAAGACGGAACTCTTTTTAATTTTATTTGAGCCCTAATACGACCCACTTTTGCTGAAACAGAATCAGGGTCTATGCTTGATACCTTTGTCCAAAATCTTAACGAGCATTCGAAGTCTTGAACTTCTTCGCAAAATTGAGCCTGCATTATACTAGGAAGCTTGTACTCATTAAGCCTGTTATTATCTATTGCATTACCTATAGTTATCAGAGCCTCGTCTCGAGAGTTAGATTCTTTCTCAACATAGGCGCTCAGAGCACCAAACAAAGGCTTTCCAGATGTCGGCCTTTCAAAAGATTTTATTTTTTCTCCAGCATGACTAAGCTGCCCTGATTTTACTAAACACAACACATCTAGCATTTGCAGAGTAAAGACTGGCACCTGAAGGCCAGATCTTATAATTTTTTGACAAAACTCCTTATTGAGGCTCACCCAAGATAAGGGTGCAACATCAATCATTAAATTCTTTTTGTGATTTTGGCTTAAGTAAGGGTCTTCATCAATCAGCCCAACTAAAGACTCTGACAATGCCTCTGCATCACCATTTAGCATATGAATGTATGAGCTTAGCAGCGACAACTCTTGCTTATATTGAACATGTCTTTTAGCCGACTGTAGAGCGCTACCTGCCATTTCTAAGTAAATAGCTTCCTTACTAAGACCATGCTGCTTAATAAGAGAAATAATATACATAATTAGGCTTGATTGATCTTGATTATCATACTTATAAGCCTTTTTAAAATAATCTGCTGATTCAGCAAACTGGTTTTTATAAAACTGTATAACACCTATGTTAAAAAGTGCTGGCATATACCTAGGGTTTATTCCTAAAGCCTGCTTAAAATTTTTATCAGCAAAACGAACTTCACCCTCAAGTAAAGAGACAAGCCCCATACCCACTAATGACTTATATTGATTTGATTTGTCAGCGCCCATAGCCTCATTAAAGGCCCTAGAGGCTGATACCGTCTGTTTATCATTAAGAAGCAAGGCTGCGTAAAAAATCAAAGATTCAGAGCTTAATTCGGTTTGCATATTATTAAAAGACTCTAAAGATTTTTTATATTGGCCACTATTATAATAAGAAAGTGCTTGCTGCTCATGATTGATTTCTTGGCTAGAAGCCACTGGTTGCGATTCTTTTTTTGAGATCAACAAAACATAGGCTAAGATCGTGACTGTTAGGCCTAAAAAAATCCATATAGGCCACAAACCTTTTTTTGCTTTTTTATTAGCATACTTTGAACTTCCATAATGGCTTTGCACAGATGGCGTTTCAGAACTTAAAACCTCAACAGCAGATATATGCTTTTTATCTTTTCCTTCAAAAAGTTCAGAATTATTAATTCTTGCCATAGAAGATGTATATGAAAGGCTTGAGGAATAACGATTAACTGTTTCGGTATTTTCATCATCAGAAATTAGGTCTTGTTTTCTTAGCTTTTCTACAATGTTTGCAAACATAGGGCAGTCTCTTAAAAAAGCCCAATGCCCTCCAGGAAAGACAACCTCATCAATTACTTTTAATTCACGCTGCAATAATAATTTTTTTGTTTTTTCGTAAGTATAGGGGCCTAAAATAAAGCCACCCTTTCTTAGTAAGCAAAGATCTTTATTATCCACAACTCATCCTTTAGTTGAAAAGATTTATTTAAATGACAGAAGTGAGCCTAATGTCGATAGATCATCGTTAGTGATGTATATGCCGCCACCAACAAAACCCGTCCTAAGATCATTATCTGTTAAGCTATCGCCACCAGCCATAAAGTAAAGTCCTTTTGCTACTTCGTAGCGCACAAAAGCACGAAGATTAAAGTCTTCATAGTTATAGCCTTCTACCGAAAGCCTCAAACGATCAAAAAATGTATAATCTAATCCAGCTCCAGGCTCATTTTCAAAGATACCCGCTCTAATTGTCCAATTATAAATGTTTCTATTGTACTGAGCATTTATTCGCAATCGGTCTCTATCACTTCTATTTTGAACAACAGTTGTTGGAGCCCCACCATCTACAGTTGTTACAGTTTCAGTCTGTCTTAAAGAACCAAATTCATCTGAGGTTACACCTAGCAAGTAGTAACGATCTAAACCTGGTTTAATTCTTACATTGAGATGACTCTTAAGTAAGTCTCTATCAAAAAGAGCCTCTGATCTGTAATCAAAAGCAAACTCTAAGTTTTTAGCACCACCAACAAAACTATTAAAGTTGCCAATAGCTTGATTTAAACCTTCAACAGTTTCTTCATCATTAATAAGTCGACCAATTGTGCCTTCACCATTGTTAATTCTGTTAGCGATTTCACTAACATCGCTTAGGCTTGAATCAAAACTTCTTAACCCATTCATGGCTTGGCCCCATGACGAAGCAAAACCATTATCTGAAGTGTCTATCATTAGGCGGTTCAAGGTGCTTGTCATTGAATCCATTCTACCTATTATATCATTAATTCTGTTGCCATTATCACCGCTAATTTGCGCTAAGTTTGCAGTAACAGCCTCTACATTAGATAAGATTCTACCTAATGTAGTTGAAGGGTCACCATTAGTAGCAGCCCTTTCAATGACTTCAGCTACGCCAGACAGCGAGTCTGCTATTTTACCAACCTGACTCATCACTTCATCCATTCCGCCAGAAGTAATATTGGTAGGAAGCTGCCCCTTCTTCATTAAAGGTAAAGCTAAGTCTTCAGTCTCGATACTTACATGCTTGTCACCAAGAATACCGTCAGACTTTAACTCAACCCTAGTGCTTCTATTAACAGGAACACTTCCCTTTACTTTTAAAAAGATTCTTGCGTTACCACCAATTAACTTAATGTCATCAATAACACCGACATTAATACCCGCCATTTTAATAGAACTGTTTTTTACTAAACCGCTAGCGTTGTCTATTTCAAACCAATATATGTTACTTTTAGTAAAAAAGCCTGGGCCCTCTGAAACCTTCATCGACATAAACGAAACAAGCGCAAGCACAACGACAATAAGCCCGCCTACTTTAAATTCTGGTGTTTTAAATATCATTACCTATCCTTGTCTATTTCATTTTTGAGTTTTTACTCAATAGCTTTTAATTCTTTTTAAGACCTTTATCTACAAATCGCCTTACCAACTCTATGTCTGTATTTCTAAAATCTTCTGCCGTTCCTGACAGTAAAACCTTCCCTTTATCCAGCATAACTATATAATCACCTATGCGAAAGCCCGCCATTAAATCATGAGTAATAACAACTGAGGTCGTACCCACAGATGCTTTATGAGTTTCTAATATTAAATCATCTACCATTTCAGTCAAAATAGGGTCTAGTCCTGTCGTAGGCTCATCATAAAGTAATATTTTTGGATCTAAAGCTAAAGCCCTTGCTAAGCCAACACGCTTCTTCATACCACCGCTGAGCTCTGCAGGAAGCTTTTTAAAGTGCTCCTTGCCCATTCCTGACATTTCAAGCTTTTGCATGGCTATAGCCTTCTTCTCTTTGTAACTGAGATGAGGCCTATGCTCGTCGAGCGGAAATATAACATTTTGAAGCACATTCATATCATCAAACAAAGCCGCGTGCTGAAAAAGGACGCCAAGCTGGCATCTCATCTCTATAAGCTGCTTATTAGACATTTCCCATAAGTTTTTGCCTAGTACACTCACTTCACCACGCGTGGGCTTATGTAAACCCAAAATATGCTTAAGTAAAACACTTTTGCCTGTCCCAGAAAACCCAATAATAACCGTAAGTTTATCTTTAGGAATTTTAAGATCTAAACCTTTAAGAACAAAAGTTTTTTCTTCATCAAAAGATTTGTAAATATCTTTAATTTCAATAGCTGACATAATTACCTCGTCACCACATAAATAAAGCGAAATATATTGGTCATAATAAAGTTAAAAACAATAATTAAAACCATACTGTTGACGACACCTTTGTTTGTTGCATCACCAACACCTTTAGCTCCACCCCGAGTATAGAAGCCTACGTATGTGCTCACCATAGAAAACACAATCCCAAAAACTGCAGACTTTATTAAACCTTCACAAACATCACCAAAAGAAATCCATTGGCTTATTTTATCAAAGTAAATAGCCTCATCAAGACCTAGTAAATGAACTGAAAAAATATAAGATCCAAACATTGCAACAAAATCAAAAACAGCGCAAAGCATTGGTAGAGTTAAAAAAGAAGCGATCAGCCTTGGACCTACTAGATACTGCTTTGGATTAATACCCATAACTTCTAGGGCATCAATTTGCTCTGAAACTCTCATAGTCCCTAAGCGTGCAGCCATAGCCCCGCCTGCTCTTGCAGCAACAATAAGTCCAGTTAGCACAGGGCCAAGCTCTTTAAAAATACCCATAGCAACAGTAGGGCCCACTAAGTTAGTGGCGTTCACAAGATTAAAACCAATGTATATTTGAAAGGATAAAGCCATCCCCGTAAATGAACTTGTTAAAATAATAATGAGTATAGATTTATTACCTACAAACTCCATATGTTTAATAATTTCCCCAAGCCGAGAAGGCTTTGAGAATGTAAGCGTTAAAGATTCCCAAAAAAAGAACACTGCTTTACCGCACTCTTCTAGAAGCTCAGCTATATAAATAAACATACGACTAACTAAGGCCATTAATATACTTTCTTGGTACGCGCTGACTTATTCCCGTTAACAGCTCGTAGGCAACAGTGCCCGCTTTATCGGCTAAATCATGCAGGCTTATTTCATCATTTTTTAACTGCCCCCACAACAAAACTTTGTCGCCAATATTCACACTTACTGAAGTGATATCGACAATAATATAATCCATACAAACTCTGCCAATTATTTTAGCTTTTTTCTCATTAATTTTAACAAAACCCTTATTAGATAAAGCCCAAGGGTATCCATCAGCATAGCCTACACTCACGATAGCTATAGTTTTACTCTCATCAGCCACCCAAGTCTTGCCATAAGAGACTGGCTCGCCCTTACTCACTTCTTTAATTAGGGCCACCTCAGACACAAAGTTCATAACAGGTTTTAATCCAAGCTTTTTAGCAAACTCACCAACCCCATACATAGCTAAACCAGGACGAACCCCAAAGCTATAAGTATTATCTTTTAAAGACATTAGGCCTTCACTATTTAAACTATGTAGATCCATATTTTGCCAACCATGTTTATCAGACAAACTCTTAAACTTTTTTAATGACTGACTGCTTGAAGAGCTTTCATCACTTAAAGTCTCCCCCATTGCTAAATGAGTACAAACCCCCGCTAAAGAAGCAGAAGTTTCTTTAAGTTTTGTTAAAGCTAATTCTATCTGGCATAGCTTTATCCCTAATCGATTCATTTCTATATCAATTTTTAAGTGGATATCAATTTTTTCTTTTAAGTGCTTAAGAAAGTCTATTTCCTCCAAGCTTGTAATCACCGGCGTAATCTTATGCTCTGCAATTAATGAAACTTGGTTTTCTTTAATTGGACCAAAGTGTAAAATATTTAAATCTATAGATTGCTCTCTAAGCTCTATAGCTTCTTCCAACAAAGCTACACCTACTGACTGGACACCTAAAGACTTCAACCTTTTTGCAACCCCTACAGCCCCATGCCCATAAGCATTCGCTTTTACCATTGGGCAAAAAAAGCAATCTCCAGCAAGTACCTGAAGTTTTTTAATATTATAATCTAAATGGCTAAGTTTAATCTCAGCATATGTGTCTCTATACATAATTATATTCTTGGCTCGTAATCTTTCATAAAGTTTACACCTCGTTGTGCAATACAAATTTTTTGCCCCATAGCTTTAAAGCTTTGCTCACAAGCCTTGTTAGCAAGTAAAGCTAGGTCTTCAGCACTAGTACCGTGCTCTGGATATAAAGACAAACCTATGCCAAAATCTATAGACGGACTGGCATGTAACTTAAAATAAAGTTCTTTAACAGCTTCTTTAATTTTGTAAGACCATAAAACAAGATCGTCTCTTTCTGAGTAATTTTTTAAAATAATAATATTTCCATTGTCGCCAATAAAAAAGTGGTCTGCAAAATTCATATTTTGAACTAATAGTTTCCTGAGCGATTTTAAAAAGAATGAGTCACCTTGATTTTTAGCTTTAATAAAAAAGCTAACTAAGCCAAAGCTGCTTTTTGTTTTTTTTGACCTTGAAATCTCGTTTTCTATTTTTGATAGAAAATCTTTTTTAATATTTGTTTTTTCCGCTAAAGAGGACTGTTGGCTCATGTAATAAGATAGTAATTTTGTAGCTACAGACATATTTGTTATTTCATCAGCATCAGAAAACCCTATAAATAAACCTGATATTTTCTGGCACACAGTAAGTACGGATGCCTCCACGTAAGGCATCTGATGAATATCTTGTAATCCATCACATATTTTTTTAATTTCTTTTTTAAAGCCTTTTAAATTTGTACGTTCATCAATTTTAAGACCAGAAATTTTAGCATTAAGCCATAATGAGTTTTCAGGGCATAACTTATTTTGTGCTACAAGCGTAAACTGCCCAGAAAACTCGTTATATTCTAAGTAGTATACTAAGGTTTTTTTAAACGAATCTAAAAAAATATCACCAAGTCGGCCAGCTCCTGTACATACAGCAAGCTGACTCTCTAGCTGAGTAAAGAAATTTTTATTAAAGCTTAGGTTCATTATATCTGAGCCTCTTCTTCTTGTGCCAGTATAATATCTACATCTTTAGCTACAGGAACCGAAAAGTTAACTTCAAAGCCATTTACAATATCTTTGATTTCATAATCACCATAAATTTGAGAAAGATAAGCTAAGCTAGCTCTAATAGAAAACCACAAAGACTCGCCCTTACTATCTGGCGACATCAAGAACCTCTCTACATTTTCTTTAGACCAGTCTTCAGAAAAGACAGAAAGCACTAAGTTGCAATTTAAGTCGGTTAATTCTGTTTTTATTGAAGCACTTTTTTTAATTTGAGCATTTTGAGTATAGTTTGCAAACTTTAGCCAGCTGTCAAAAAATAAGCTCCAAGATGAAGACGACCCTTTAATATAGGTTTCTGACTTAACATCAGAGTTAAGTTGAAAATCTGAATAATGACTATTCGTCATTATTTCAGTTTTAACTTCTTGAATGAACTGACTAAACTCAGTTGCACTCTTTTGAGACTGAGTATAAGAAAATAAATTAAGCTCAGAAGCTACTTCTTTTAGTTTTGTAATTTCTTTTTTTGCATTTTTAATATGCTTTTTAGACTCACCAAAGTCCTTTTCACTTAACGACCACTCTATCTCACCCAACAAAGAGCTTACAGGCCTTTTAATTCTGTCAGACAATACAGATCCCATCACTTGAAGCTGCTTTAAGCTATCCATTTGCTGAGCCTCATCAATACTTTTTTGACTCATAAAAAGCTTACTATCAATTTCAGAAAGCTTAGCTTGTGCCTCCGGTGCTAGATAATGGCCACTCATAAAGCTTGGTACGCCTTTATCTTCTGAAACCGATTCTATAGCTGTAAATAAATCGTCTCTAAACATAAGTTCATCTGAATAAAGCCACCACAAGAAATAACCAAAAAATAATAAACTAAACAGAAAACCTAAAATTATAAAACCTATTGGCAAAGTTGACCAAAAACTTGACTTAACCTCTTTCTGCAAAGCAAGGGTTAAATTAGAGCCTTCTATAGATTCAAAAACAGTCACTAAATTAGCCCCTCGGCTAGACTTTACAGTGAGCATATCTCTGTTTAATTGAGAGTCTGCCATATAGCGCCCTAAACTTGTATTAGATACGACGCCGCCAATATATTCTGGCTCTGGATACCCTACAAGATGAGTTTTATTGGCAATCAATTTAAAGTCTGAACCTACCGAAGCAAAAGCCTCAGAAAAAACATTAAGTGGCAATAGGCCCGCAACCCCTTTACCGTCTTCAGGGTAAGTGACCACTAAAAAAGATTCCCTATTGTTTTTATAAATATCAATTTCAATGGCTGTATTTTTTTGTATTGTTTTTTTTGAAATAAAAGAAATCAAAGAGAGCTCATCTATTTTTTTATTCATTTTGTTTTTTAAAAATACATTTTTAACTATAGGCTTATTATTACTAGATCTATCAAAATATATAGACGCAATAAAAGGACTAGGAAGAGAGCTTATGCTCGAAGATGTTAAATCTACTTTATGGCTCGCTAAAGAGTTCTCTAAGTTTTTGAGATAAAGATCTATAAATTGTTTTTGATGAGCTAAGTTTTGCTGTAAATTTTGTGACTCAATTAAATTGATTTTTTGAATATGACCCTTAGAACTAAAGTAAAGACTTGATGTCAGCGTTGAGGCGGCTATAAAAAACATTAACACTAAAAATAAAATACTTTTTCTCATACCTAATATGGTATGTTCTGCATGATTTTGTAGCAATAAAAAATAGTATTAAACTTTGCAGACTCATTGCATTAGGATATGTTGATAATATGAACACTTATGAATCTGATTTTTTAGTTATTGGCTCCGGATTATCGGGACTTTTTTGGGCATTAAAAGCGAGTGAACTTGGCAAGGTGACTATCATCACAAAAGCCGACACTTCAGAAGGCAATTCTTTATGGGCCCAAGGGGGAATTGCAGCGGTTGTTGAAAAAACAGATAGCTTTGAAAACCATACCCGAGACACACTAGTAGCTGGCGCAGGGCTATGCAACGAAGCCGTTGTTAAGGCCATTATTGAAGATGGCCCGGCAAGAATTGTAGACCTTATCAATATGGGTGTCGAATTTGATACTGAAAAAATTAATAACAAAAGCAGCGACGAGCTTAGCCTCCATAAAGAAGGCGGCCACTCTCACAGACGTATTCTACATATTGATGATACAACAGGCGCTGGAATTCATAAGGTTGTTTTAAAACGCGTCTTAGAAAATAAAAATATTAAAGTTATTGGGCATACTTTTGCTGTAGATTTAATTACCGCAAAACAATTGAACCCAAACTCGATAGAAGAAGACCGCTGTATTGGCTGCTATGCTCTTGATGCGAAAACCTCAGAGATATCTGCCTTTAAAGCAAAAGCAACAGTTATTGCCGCTGGTGGTGCTGGAAAAGTTTATCTTTATACCTCTAACTGGAGCGGCGCTACAGGCGATGGAATTGCCATGGCGAAAAGAGCTGGAGCTAGAATTGCTAACTTGGAGTTTATGCAATTTCACCCCACTTGCTTGTTTCATCCATCAGCCAGAAACTTTTTAATTTCTGAAGCCTTAAGAGGCGAAGGTGCAACTCTTCGCAATTATAAGGGCGAAGACTTTATGAAAAAGCATCATAAGCTCGGTAGCCTAGCTCCTCGCGATATAGTGGCTCGCTCAATAGATGCCGAAATGAAATCAACAGGTAAAGATAATGTATTTTTAGATACTTCAAACCATCCAAAAGAGTTTTGGCAAGAGGGCTTTCCAGCTATTTATAACAAATGTAAAAGCTTAGGATTTTCTTTAGGTGAAGAGCAAATACCCGTGGTGCCTGCAGCCCATTACCTGTGCGGCGGTATACTTACAGATATTCATGGCCAAACAGATATTAAAGGTTTATTTGCTGTTGGTGAAAGTGCAGCCACAGGTTTGCACGGCGCTAATCGCCTCGCTTCAAATTCTTTACTAGAGTGTTTAGTTGTACCTCAAAAGTCAGTCGAATTTATTAAAGGTAATTTGGACAAGTACAATCAGCACGAAGGCGATGTACCAGCTCTTGATTTATCAGGCGAAGGAAAAGCTGATGAAGACGAGCTTATTGTTATTGCCCACTTATGGGATGAAGTTAGGCGCCTTATGTGGAATTACGTAGGTATTGTTAGGTCTGATAAGCGATTAACTCGCGCTAAACACAGGCTGCAAAATATTTTATCTGAATTTAATGATTATTATGCTGGCTATAATATGAATACTGATATTTTAGAATTACGTAATATCGCCATGCTTGCTGACCTTACTGTGGATTGCGCTCTAGAAAGAAAAGAATCTCGTGGTATTCATTTTAGTTTAGACTACCCAGAAACAAAAGAAGAGCTTTGTAAAGATACAATTATTTAATACTCACTCTAAATACCTAAGAATTTTTTAAAGTATTTATAAGCTCCTCAGCATTAAAAGGCTTTTGAACATGACCTACGCAGCCAGCGTCTTTAGCTTTATCAGCTAACAAGTCTTTATCTAATGTTGAGCAAGATATAATTTTAATACCTGGATTTTCTGCTAAAATTTCTTGAGCCGCCTGAATGCCGCTTTTTTGTGGCATAACTATATCCATTAAAATAATGTCAGGTTTAAGACTGCTAGCTTTGGCAATTGCATCCACACCATTTTCAGCCTCACCAATAGTTTCTATGATTTCATCTTTAGCAACAATATGTTTTACAATCTCACGAATAAATGGCGCATCATCAACTATTAGTAATTTCTTTTTGTCTGACATAAAGACCTTGTCGGCTGTTTATTATATTTACTCCAACTATGACTTATTTTGATAGCTAGACCTAGGGCTCAGTAAAGCCTATGAACAGCGGACACAACGCAGTGTTTCGCAACCAGCTGCCTGGTACCTTTTTGCGAAACGTTGCGGCAAATGGGGCTTTGATATAAAAAAAGCCGCGGGGCTAACGCGGCTTTTTTATTTTTGAGCGGTTTTGATAACCGCCCTTTAAATTTTAAATCCTTGTGGATTACATCATTGGCATTCCGCCCATGCCACCCATGCCGCCCATACCTGGAGGCATACCTGGAGCACCACCGCCGTCGTCCTTCTTAGGAGCGTCAGCAATCATAGTCTCAGTCGTTAACATTAATGATGATACAGAAGCTGCATTCTCTAATGCGCATCTTACAACTTTAACTGGGTCAATAACACCAGCTTTTAATAAGTCCATATACTCTTCAGTTAATGCATTAAAACCATCGCTTGGAGATTTAGCTGATAAAACTCTATCAACAACAATAGCACCGTCTAAGCCAGCATTTGCAGAAATCTGTCTTAAAGGCTCTTCACAAGAACGCTTAATAATTTGTGCACCGAAACGCTCGCCATCATTTTCAAAAGTTAAACTCGCAATAGCTTGAGACGATCTTAATAAAGCCGTTCCGCCACCAGGCACAATACCTTCTTCAACAGCAGCTCTTGTAGCATTTAATGCATCTTCAACACGAGCTTTCTTTTCTTTCATTTCGATTTCTGATGGAGCACCTACATGAATCACTGCAACACCGCCAGCTAATTTAGCTAAACGCTCTTTTAGTTTTTCTTTGTCATACTCGCTAGAAGTCTCTTCGATTTGCGCTCTGATTTGCTTAACACGAGCTTCGATCGTTGCCTTTTCACCAGCACCGTCAATAACTGTTGTGTTGTCTTTATCAATAACGATTCTTTTAGCTGTACCTAAGTTTTCAATAGTCGCTTGCTCTAATTTATGACCCGTTTCTTCAGAGATCACAATACCACCTGTAAGGGCAGCAATATCTTCAAGCATTGCTTTTCTTCTGTCACCAAAACCTGGCGCCTTAACAGCAGCTACGTTTAATGTTCCACGAAGTTTGTTAACTACTAATGTTGCTAGCGCTTCGCCATCAACATCTTCAGCAATAATTAATAATGGACGACCCTGTTTAGCAACACCTTCTAAAACACCAATAAGGTCTTTCATTGTGCTAATTTTTTTATCGTAAATTAATACAAAAGCATCTTCTAAAACAGATTCCATTCTTTCTGGATTTGTTACGAAGTATGGAGATAAATATCCACGGTCAAACTGCATACCTTCAACAACATCTAGTTCTGTTTGAGCTGTCTTACTTTCTTCTACAGTGATAACGCCTTCTTTGCCTACCTTATCCATAGCTTGAGAAATCATTGCTCCGATTTCATTGTCGTTATTTGCAGAGATAGTACCTACTTGAGCTACTTCATCAGAGTTCTGTACTGGCTTAGCTAATTTCTTTAGCTCGTCTCTTACCGTCGCAACAGCTTTGTCGATACCTTTTTTAACCTGAGTTGGGTTATGTCCAGCAGCAACAATCTTAGCACCTTCTCTGTAAATAGCTTGAGCTAAAACAGTGGCTGTTGTTGTACCGTCACCCGCATCGTCGTTTGATTTAGAAGCCACTTCTTTAACCATTTGTGCGCCCATGTTTTCAAACTTATTTTCTAATTCAATTTCTTTAGCAACAGTTACACCGTCTTTAGTGATTAACGGAGCGCCAAAAGATTTGTCGATAACAACATTTCTTCCTTTAGGGCCCAACGTAACTTTAACTGCATTTGCAAGAGTATTAACACCTCTTAAAATTGCTTTTCTAGCATCTTCGCTAAATCTTAACTCTTTACTCATTTCAATTATCCTTTAGTTGAAAATTCCGAGAACGTCTTCTTCTCTCATCATTAGTAACTCTTCGCCATCAAGCTTAAGTTCTGTACCTGCATACTTACCAAATAAAATTTTATCGCCAGCCTTTACTTCTAATGGCAAAGATTTACCTTCGTCAGTCATACGACCATTTCCAGTAGCTACGATTTCACCTTGTTGTGGTTTTTCTTTAGCTGAATCAGGGATAAATAACCCGCCAGCAGTTTTTTGATCTTCAGTCATTCTTCTTACCAAAATACGGTCGTGAAGTGGTCGAACATTGATACCCATAAGATACCTCCTATATATTTAGTCATGACAGGAGCCCCAAGCCAATAGAGACTTATAGAGCGCCCGTGTTAATTTAGACCTAATATGGAACATCTTTGCGGATAAGCAAGGTGCACTTTAATTTTTTATAATATTTTCTGTCATAACAGAGTCTGATGCTGAGCTAACTTCTTTAAATCTTTCAGGATTTGAGCTTAGATCAGCCCTGGGAAGCTCTAATTTAGAGCTCAGGTAAAGTTCAGCTAATTTTTTAATAGCCTCAGGTTTAATGTTTTCAGACCAGTCCCTTAAAGACTCAGGGTCTAAAGAACTCACATAAACTGTAAGGTATTGATCGTAAGTAAAACTTTTAGCATCTTCCATCTCAGCTTCAGCTAAAGCCTTCTCAGCTTCTAACTCAATAATTGCGTCTTTACGTTCTTGAGCTAATGCCGACCTCTGATCTTCGCTTCCTAAGCTTTGAGCAGCGTCTTCAAACTTATTAGACTTCATTGCTAAAATAGTATTTGTGATTTGCGAGAACTTATTTTGAGCCGCTACATAAACATGCTTTTTCCACATTTCATAAGTATATGGACCTTCGCTAGTTATCTCTAAACTAGTCGATGCCACAGCCATAGTAGAGGCTGAAGTGATAAGTAATAATGTCAAAATAACGTGCTTCATACCTATTTATATATCAACTATTATGCCAACCTTATTGGGCCCTGAACCTTGATGAGCCATCAGAGTATGCTATTTATTCAACAGTGTTGCCACATATTGGCACTTTTTGAGCAACCTGAGAGGTTCGGGGGAACATTGTCTACAGTCTTAATTCTATCCTGTTTAATGAGTGCTCTATTTGTATGGGCCCTTATCTCTACTATCTTTTGGGTTTTATCAGCAAAAAAGGCCAATCACTCAAGCGAGCAAACAGGCCTGTTAACAACTCAAATCAAACAGCTCGAGGCCGAAAAAGCCTCTCTTCTTACAGCTCAAAGCAATAAAAAAGATATAGAAGAAAGTTTTAAAGGAGCGGCTCAGCTAGCCTTTGAGAGCACCTCAGAAAAGCTCTTTCGTATGGCTCAAAGTGGCCTAGAAGGGCAACTCACACAAGGGCAAAAATCCTTTGAGCAGCTCTTGCAGCCACTTAAAGAAAACTTAAAACATTATCAAGAGCTCAGCCAAGGCTTTGAAAAAGACCGCCAAAAAGTTTTTGGCAGCCTAGAGAGCCAAATTAAAAAAGTAGCTGAAGCCACTTATAGCCTTAGTCATGAAACCACAGCCCTAACATCGGCCTTAAAAAAACCTAATGTCCGCGGGCGCTGGGGCGAGCTACAATTAAAAAACTGTATCGAGCTTGCAGGCATGTCAGAGTATTCAGACGTTAGCTTTCAAGACCAGTACAGAGAAGAAGGCAGCAATACACTCATACCTGATATGACCGTTAAAATGCCTGGTGGCCGACAAGTTATTGTTGATGCTAAAACGCCGCTAGACGCTTTCTTAAGCTCTTTAGAGGCCACTAACGACTTAGAGAAAAAACAAAACCTTGAGCGACATGGCAAGCATCTCAAAGACCATGTTAAAAAACTTTCAGCAAAAGATTATGGTAAAAACATCCCTAACTCTGCTGACTTTACAGTTATGTTTTTACCAAACGAGTCCTTCTTATATGCAGCCCTAGAAACTCAGCCGGATATCGTTGAGTTTGCTTTACAGAAAAAAGTTTTAATTGCGACGCCACCTACTTTTATTGGTTTGCTTAAGGTGATTGGCTTTGGCTGGAACGAAGAAAAGCTAGCTCAAAATGCACAAAAAATTTCTGAAGTCGGGATAGAGCTCCACAAACGCATGAGTGACTTTTTAGAAGCTTATGAAAAGGTAGGTCTTAATTTAGATAAAGCCCAAAAACAGTATGACATGGGTTTACAAAGGATTAAAAGCCGTATCTTGCCCCAAGCTACTAAGCTTGAAACCTTGGGCGCTAAAAGTAAAAAAGATTTTGTCATTAAGAGTGATACAGCTTTAGAAACTAATTCTGATACTAATTTGCTGGAGTAATCAGCTCTGGATTAAGAGTATGCACCATAAAAATAGCTTCAATAGTGGCCTCAAGCTCTTTTACCTTTGGGCTTTCATAATCTTGGTCAACACTAATGCCTTCAGATTTTAAGTACTCTACAGCTTGGATTTCTTTTAAATCTACAACTTGTGCAAACCAATCCTGCCACTGCTGCTGCTGGTAATCTGTTAAGCTATTTGCATCTATACCATTTACTAAAGATTTAAAGTTAGAATTAAAATTAGGATCTGCTACAAATTCTTGAGGGCTATCTGTAGGAACACTTCCAACCACCTGAACAATTGCAGCTGGTGAAGAAGCCGGCGCTACATCCACGTTACTCCCACTAAGGCCAAACCAGCTGGCTCCGCCTAGGGTCGATACACCTAAAAATAAAATAGACACGCCTTTTACTTTTTTAAGAAAAGTTGGGTACTTTAAAGCTATTGTCGGCAAACTTAAAAACTTTTTCTCAGCTTTTTTTATACTTTCACTTGTGCTGATCGTATGGCGACCTTCACCGTATAAGCCTACAGCTTTTTCAGCATGGGCTACTAAACCAAACCATGGGTTAGCTCTTTCTGCTTTAATGCTTGATGCGTAATACCAGCTTTCAGCTTGCTCTAACTCTTTATAAGTTGATAAACCAAATTCTTCATTTTTGCTTTTTTCTTTGTAGCCCCTATAAAGACTTACAATATCTGAAGCCATAGACTCAGGGTTTATCGCCGCTTCTTTTTCAAGAAGTGATAGAGCCGAATGATCTTCAAAAGATAAGCCTTCAATTGTTTCTACTAAAATATCTAACTGCTCTAAAGACTCATATACACTAGCGTTAAGGCCTTCAAAATCGCCACGGTCTACCTGAAAACCAGTACCTTTAATTTCTTCAGCATAAGTGAGCTGGGTGCTCGCTTCTTTTTTAAGAACCTGCTTTAAAGACATCACAAGCTTAGCTTTTTGTGACTTTCCTGATTCTTCTTTTTTAAGGGCTTTTTTAACAGAAGACCTTTTTTTAACTTCTTTAAAGGTTTTTTTATGGGTTGTTTTTAATAAGTCAGTGCCATCTTCTAAAAAAGAAACTTGAGTGAGTGTTACCTCACTTTGACCCGCAGCTATATTATCAATAGCTGTTTGCAAGTTGATTGAATTGAATTCATAGATTGCAATTTTTTCTATCCAGTTTTTTCTTAATTTAGCTTCTTTACCTAAAACCACCATAGAGTCTTCAAATAAAGAAAATCCAGAAAGATCTGTGCCTTCATTAACTGCAGTTGGCTTTAAAAGCTCTGTGTATTTATTAATAAATGAGGGCTTATCAGCATCTAGCGCCATAATATAATTTTCAACAATTGAAGCTGCTTTAACATAAGGACTTAAATAAACGCCCCTAGTATCATTAATACCCTGCTTACCTCTTTTGTTTTTTCTATTTACTTTCCACTTAAAAACACCTGCATTAAGTACATGGGTTAAAATCCTTGTGTATTTTTGTAACCCATAACTAGGCAAAGTCTCTTTATACACACTTGCTTCTTTAAAAATTTTTGTACTTTCTAATATCTTACCAATTTCATTGTTTCTTTGTTTAGATGATAAATTAGGAGACAAAGCATTTATACTTGTTAAAGCAATAGTACATGACGAGGCCTTGCCTTCAGCCTTAGCCACAGATACAACACTCCCCAATGTAAGGGCAGTTAAAATAAGAAATTTATATATAAGTTTAATCATCAACAGATTAATATACATATATTATGCCAAGTTATGCTTTCTTTAGGTTTGTTTTATATTAATAAAATTAGCTACTTAGCTGCGCAACACTAGCGCAGCAGTTTACTGCACTCCCCATAAGACAAAATACGCTTAATTTATTTTACACTTAAAAGCCTGCAGGAGGCTGGTTAAGGATAGCTCCGGACTGCCCGATTCCACCAAGCTCTAACTCAGAGCTTCGTAAAAAATCTTCTGAAACAATTTTTACCGAATAACCTGAACGACCCCCGGCCACACATCCACCCCTAACAGGTGGGATAGATCCGTCAGCAGCCCTTTCAAAATAGGGCTCGGCATCTAAACATTTACCAAAAGATGTTTCTGTTGGCTCTGCCGTGTATTCTAAAACTGAATCTTGCTGTACCCAAGATGTTAACAAGTGAGCCATGTCTCTTACAAAATAAAAAGCCTCTGGCCTATGATATTTATTTCCAGCATTAAATTGGTCACGAATGGATCTCATTTCAGAGCCCCTCGATCCTAAGTCACCGCGCACAGGCACATCTGCTGGGATATTTAAAGCCGCCTTATTAGCCTGTATTCTTGACCCATAGTTAACCCAATAGTCAGGGTCTATAGAGTAATAACTGATATCAAATAAGTCAGGAGAAATAGCTGCTAACTCAAACTCTCTAGATGGAGAAACTTGGTTAGCGTCATAATCCCAAGGCAATGGGTCATTAAGGCCATTCACCTCATAATCATTATAAGAAAAAAAGTATTGTCGTCTTTGGCCGCCAAAAGAGTTAAATGAATTATTAGCTCCGTTAGTTAAAGCCCCTTGAGCCAACTGCGAAGCCAAGCCCACTTCATCACCAGGATACTTTGAGTAATTGGGCAACCTTGTATAATCATTAAGGCTTGGAGTGGCTCCAGTAAAACGGGAACCCACTAATGCATCTATAGGGTCTCCAGTAGATATCTCTGAACTGTTGGGCCATACTCTGCCAAACGTAGGGCCGATACTGCCACCAAAAGGTTTTGCAAAAGCTTTTGCCGTAATTGTTATTGGGTCTCCAAAGGGGTGAAAAATTTGCCTCGATTGAGTTGTTGCTTTCACCCCAACATAACCCATGTACCAAGGGTTTTTTTCAAGTCCCAAGGCCATTTGCAGGTAATAACCTTCTGCACCCACTTGGTTAATTGGAAAAGTTGCAGTAGCCAAAGCTTTGATATCATTAAGCCTAAGCTCATTATTAATAAAATCTAAATCATCTCCAGCACTACCAGATGG
The DNA here is from genome assembly GCA_023299885.1 of Bdellovibrionales bacterium. Lineage (GTDB taxonomy): Bacteria > Bdellovibrionota > Bdellovibrionia > Bdellovibrionales > UBA1609 > JALZUS01. Next base: position 41,771 of record JALZUS010000002.1, read on the forward strand.
AGAAACCGGATCTTCTTGGTAGGGTTTAATTTCAGAGTCACATGCAGAACTTGTAGAAAACTGATCCATATATCTTATGTTTGGCTGAGTAAAAATAGGTTTAAGCCATTGCCCAGCGCTCAAACCAGCAAAAGAGTTAAACATCTCTATTTGAGGCTCAGCCGTTGCAGTATTAGAATAGGTTAAGTTTTTATTAATAACTTTTGTAACACCCTCTAAGGCAGACTGACCATTAAGGTCTATAAAGCTTCCATTTCCATCACCACTCAAATTATTCGCTAAAGCATCTATCACTTTCCTTCTATTGCCTTGATCTAGCCTAAACGATTGCATAACGGCATGTGTGTACCACCAGTTCCATATTCCTTGAGACGAACAAGAACTATCAAATTGTTGTCGTCTTAAAATAGATTGCTGGTTTAAAATCACTGCAATAGGAAGCCATGGCGCCACAACAGGAACAACATCAAACTTTTCAATTCTTTGTGCTTCTTTATTTTTACATAAACTTTGCTCCTGATTAATATCAGTAAAAGTGGGGCCATAACCGATACATACTGCCGGCTGATTCACAGCATCGACACTAGTCCCCAAACCCGCACCTCGATAAATTTGAGCCTCACTGATTTGCCCTGATCGGGTTGGATGCAATTCTGGCTGCTCATAACCTTGTGAGCCTAAAACCCTTGATCGCCAAGTTAATAATTTCCAACCTTGCCTAATTTGATAATTTTGATGAGCTATCGCGTTTAAAACTTCTGCCTGTCTTTGAGCCGCATAATAGGCCGCCAAGTCGACAGAGTTTTGTAAATTGATTTTATCATGGACAATTAAAGCGACATTAATCGACATAGCAAAAAATACAAATAAGACCTGAAAAATTAAAGCAACAAAAATAGCCATTTGCCCTTTTTCAGATTTAATTTTTTTTAATGAGTAGTTCTTCACAAAGACTATTATAGGTAGGTCTGTTTGAGTTATTCAAACTGTTTTTAATTGTTAATTCACAAAATTAAACTTACTATTTCTTTATGTTTAAAAGCTTGCTGCTAACCTTAAGTCTAGTGCTCTTCTCATCAGTGAGTTTTGCTGAAAATAATATTTTATTTGAAGGCTACTATCAGCTCTTTCATGATGGGCAACCTATCGGCTGGTCTGTCGAGCGCTTTTATTTTGATAATGAAAATAAAAACTATACTCAGCTCTCTTTTACTAAAGCTGAGTATTTAGGGAAAAACTATTCGGAAAAGATCAGAGCTACAGCCTCTGAAAGCTTTACACCCCTTTCGCTGCACTATGAAGCCCTTGAAAGTAAAAATAAAAAAATTATTAAGGCTACTGTCACAAATAACCAAATAAATATAACTACAACAACAAACAGTAAAAATAAAAAAACAACTAAAAATCTCAAAAAAGGATCTTTCTTTTCAAGCTTTTTAAAAATGATGCTTCTTAATAATAAAATAGAACTTAATAAAAAAATGAACTATCAAATTTTACTAGAAGAAACTGCCAAAACTCTCAAAGGCAAATCTATTGCTACAGAAAAGATAAAAACCAAAGGGCAATGGACTTATAAGGTTTATACACAAATAGCGGACTCTTCGATGACTTTCTATATTAATAAAAAAGGTGAAATCCTTAAAGCCGAGCAACCGCAGCTTCATCTTTCATCAATTTTACAAAAAGACCTTTCATCAAAAATTAGACAAAACCTTTGGAGTGATAGCGACCTTAAAAATTGGTTCGGCAATATCCCTTTAGGAAAAATCAATAGCCTCAATAAAAAAGGACTAAAATAAATGAAGGGCCTCGTTAATCGTTTACTGGCTTTAATCCCTGTGCTTATTGGCGTAGGCACCATGACTTTTTTAATTATACATTTAGTGCCTGGCGACCCCACCGACTTAATATTGGGCGACCAAGCTTCAGTGATTGAAAAAGAACAGCTTAAACAACAACTAGGGTTAGACAAACCACTACTTACACAGTTTTCAACTTTTTGGACCAATACCTTAAGCGGTGACCTTGGGCAGTCTGTTTACAGCAGAAAACCAGTAGCACAATTAATCATGTCTAGGATTCCAGCTACACTAGAGCTCACACTTGGCGCTATGTTAATGGCACTTCTTATAGGCATACCAATAGGAGTTATCTCTTCGATCAAACCTTTTGGTTTTGTCGACCTAACAAGCTCTATAACATCAATACTTGGCATTTCTTTGCCTGGGATTTTTTTAGGCCCTGTATTAATTTATTTTTTCTCTATAAGGAATCCAATCTTCCCAGTAAGCGGGCGCGGCGACTTAAGCTATTTATTCCTACCCGCACTCAGCCTTGCTATACCCCTTAGCGCTATTTTAGTCCGCATGACCAGAGCTTCAATGCTTGAGGTCATAAAAGAAGATTTTATTAAAGTGGCTCGCTCTAAGGGCTTAAGCAAAAAAACAATTTTCTTTAAACACGCATTAAGAAATGCACTTATCCCAGTTATTACTATCGTAGGCCTGCAAGTGGGCACACTACTTACTGGCACAGTTATTACCGAAACTATTTTTGATTGGCCCGGACTAGGTACATTACTTATTGATGCCATTAAACAAAGAGACTACCCCATTGTACAAGGCTGCATTTTACTTATTGCTGTTATTTATGTTGGGGTTAACTTTATCACTGACATACTTTACCAATGGGCCGACCCTAAAATGAGGGCTTCATGAGTAAAAAGTATTTTTATTTCATTTACGCAGGCCTATTTGGCATAGCATTGGTTTTATTTATAGGCTTTGCTCTGCCTTTATTTTTTGATTTTGACCCTAATCAAATGAACTTAGAAGAACAACTCAAAGGCCCTAGCGCCAAGCATATAATGGGCCAAGATGAAAACGGCAGTGATGTCTTAGCTAAAGTTTCTATAGGGGCCAGGGTCAGCTTATCCGTTGCCCTCTTTACTGTTATTTTTAGCGCTTTTATTGGCCTTATTATTGGTAGCTTATCGGGGTTTTTTGGCGGCAAAGTCGATCAAATTATTATGCGTTTTATTGATATGGTCCAAGCTTTCCCTAATTTTTTATTAGCGCTTGCATTGGTTGCTGCACTTGGCCCTTCTATAAAAAATTTAATTTTAGCCATGGTCCTTACTGGATGGTCTGGATTTGCAAGGCTTGTCAGAGGTGAGGTCCTATACATTAAAGAAAAAGAATTTGTTCAAGGCGCTAGAGCACTAGGTGCTGGCAACTTTAGGCAAATCACTAAATACATTTGGCCTAACCTTTATGGCACACTCAGCGTACAAGCCACCTTTGCTATGGCCGGCGCCATCATCACTGAGTCTGGGCTTAGCTTTTTAGGTTTAGGCGCTCCACCCACAACACCCACATGGGGCGCACTCCTTAATAGTGGCCGCCGCTTTTTAGAAGAGGCTCCACATTTAAGTTTATTTCCAGGGCTTGCTATCATTATTTTTATATTAGGCTTTAACTTATTGGGTGATGGCCTTAGAGCTTACCTAGACCCTAAATCAGCCAGCTAGGCGAGCGCCACCTTTCATGGCAAAATATTTTCATGGATATAGGTCAGTTATTTATTATAGGTATTAGTGGGAAAACGCTTACAGAAAACGAAGCACAATTTATTACAGAAAATAATATTGGTGGTATCGTTTTATTTGGACGAAATCTTGAATCTCCAGACCAATTAAAAAAACTAACAAGCCAGCTCAATAGTCTAGCCTTAGACCACCCTCTTTTTATCAGTATCGACATGGAAGGTGGGCGCGTAAACAGACTTAAAAGCCCCTTTAAACTATGGCCCTCTGCCCTTGAAATTGCACAAACCAAAACAACCAGTGAAGCTTTTGATCTGGCTTTTGAAATGGGTGATCAACTTTTAGATTTAGGCATTAATTTAAACTTCTCTCCATGCGTAGATATTTTAACTAATCCAAAAAACGAAGTTATTGGCAACCGAGCTTTTGGCACAGAGCCAGAAACAGTTTCTAAATATGCTTCTGCAACAGCGCGAGGCCTAATTAAAGCCGGGGTTCTCCCTTGCTTAAAACACTTTCCAGGCCATGGAAACACCTTGCTTGATTCGCACGAAGCCCTACCGATCGAGGAAACATCTTTAGATGTATTAGAAGAAAGAGAGTTTCTAGCTTTTAAAAAAACGATCCGTTCTAAGGCACCCCTTGTAATGACCTCACATATTGTATTTAAAGAAATCGACTCTGAACCGGTCACGCTAAGTCCTGTTATGATTAGTAAATTAAAAAATGAGATGAGGTTTTCTGGGCTAGTAATTACCGATGATTTAGGAATGAAAGCCATTTCCAACAATTACAGCATAAAAGAAGTCCCCGTAAAAGCACTCAATGCTGGCTGTGATATTTTACTTTACTGTAATGATTTAGAGGCGCAGCCCGTAGCACTAAAAGCAACAAGGCAAGCTTTTGAAGATGGAAACTTAGATACAGAAAAAATTAAATTATCTATACAAAAAGTGATCGATATTAAACTTAAATACTTAAACTAAAATAACTTAATTTAAAGCTTTGAAATCTAAACTAGATGACCCTAGCGTACCAGTAATAATTAGGCGGCTATCTGATTTTTCTACTTCTGACATAGGCACTCTAAACTCAATAATATAAGGTTTTGAAAACCTATTATGGTGATAGTAAAGACTATTCACTACAGCAAAAGGACCTGTTACTTTTTTAACTGTCCCCTCATAGCGTTTGCCACCTGTCTCCAAGTAAAACTGCCAGAGCTCGCTTGTGTTTAAACGAGTATGCTCTTCTATTGGAGCATAAAAACTTAAAAAGATTTCTGATTTAGTAGAAAGCTCTTCCAATACCTCTTTATCCATTTTTCTTACTTTTTCTAATGGAGTCTGCAAGGCATGAGATTTTCTTTGAAGCATTGCTTTTTTAACTTCTGAATTTAGTAAAGTCGATGAAACTATATAGTTATTATCTAAAAACTGATATTTTTTATCTTCTAATGTATGAGTTTTAATTAAGCGGTTATAAGACTTTGTACTCATTGCTGGGTACTCACTTTGCAATACTGGGCTCACAGGATGAGACGTACAAGAAAAAGTAACTAAAGCGACCAATACTATTAAAATGGACTTAATCATTATGCTTTCCTTTCAAAACGGCTAACAAAGTTGATGAGATCCTTTAGAGGATACTCCTTATCAATATCATTATATATTTCATGATAGCTATCATTATAAACTTTAAGCTCTTTTGTTGAAGAGCTTATTTTTTCAAAGAAATCTATACTTTTATTAGAATCTACAATTTTATCTTCTCCAGCAACTTGAAGCTGAAAAGGAATACTAAAATCAGAGGCTAAATCATTCACATAGTACAAGCTTTCTAATATACCCATAAATAAATTAGGAGAAATTTTATCATGCCTTAAAGGGTCAGCCCCATAAGTTTCTAAGAAGTCTTCATCTCGAGTTAAGTCCCTGCACCTTACTTCATTCCATAATGTTATTTTTGGAGCCCACTTAGAGGCCAACTCTGCAACCTTTAATTTCCAAGCCGGAGCTTCTATAGCTAAGCCAATTAATGGAGAGCTTAAATTTACAGCGGCAATACCCTCAATTTTATGAGTCAGCAATGTTTTTAGTAAAACAAGGCCACCCAAAGAGTGCGCAAATAAAACAAGCGGTTCAGATTTTGTTTTAAAATGATTAATAATAGTTACAAAATCATTTTCATAAGTTTCAAAACTATCAATATAACCTCGTTTGCCTTCAGACTTTCCATGCCCAGGAAGGTCCCACGCAGAAACATTCCATCCCTTGTTATTCAATAACGAAATAACTTCAGGATAGCAGTCTGAATGCTCACCCATACCATGAGTGATTAAGACGCGGCCTTTAGCCTCTTCTACATTCCAAGATTGAGTAAATAACTCATTATTTTTACTGCCGTAAAGGTAAGTTTCAGTGATTTCTGCCATACAGCTATTAAAGACAAGCTTGGATCTTAGGTCAACGCATTATTTATGAGCCCTCTAAAGCCAAATAAGCTTTAGAACTCTCAAACGCTTTTAGGTCAAAATCATTAATATAAATTTCATTAGATACTGGGTAAATTAAACACTGTTTAATAGGCATGCCCACTTTATGAAGACTAAGAGCCCAAGAGTAAATATCAAGCTGCTTAAAAGAGTTATTTCTATAACGACTACTTCCCGTTTTATAATCAACTAACCATATCTGATTACCTACCTCAGCCCAAAGGTCAATTTGACCCTCGAGGGTGCCATTAGCAATTTTTACTTGAAAGCCCCACTCTACATAGCCACTTTCAATAATTTGATGAAAAGGGATTTTTTTATTAGTTACTATATTTTCCCAGTATTTTTCATATGCAGTATCTATGTGCTCAGGGTGGTGTTTCTTAATTTCAAAATACTTATGGATTTTTTGCCCTAAAACTGATGACTTTACTAATTCTATTTTTTCTCTAATTTCTTGCTGACTCTCATTATCCTCTTTAACCGAGCTCAATACTTCACTTACAGAAAACTTATTCAAAGCGTCTAAGGACTTATAAGGACTTCGCACTTCTAAGCCTTTAGAACTCTTTTCTTCTATAGGCGACATTAGCACTTCATCGTCTATTACTTCTATTTTTTCAAATAGAAAATCATCAGTACTTTCAATGCTATCTATTTTAAAAGTTTCTAGCCATGAGTTCTTTTTTGATGAGCCACCAACAATACATAAATTATCTTCAGCGCGAGTCACAGCTACATAAAAAAGCCTATCATGCTCAGCAAGCTCTCTTTTTGAAAACTCTTTCCATTTTAGCTCATCAAGCAAACTGTAAGTGGCACTGCCATCTTCATCTTTAAATGAGCATGACCACTTACCATTCATAACCCTTAATGGTGCTTTTTTAGCTGATGATTGTGTGACCTGAGGGCTTTGACCACAACCCATAACTATAACATTTTTATACTGCAAACCTTTTGAGGCATGCACAGTAAGTAAATTAACTCCAGAATTATCTAACGGGGCCGGAGCCTCAACATCAGAAGCTGATAAATTCTCAGTTAAAGAACTTGCGTTTTGATAAAGCTTAAGCGGATTAAACCCTGGCGCCCTTTGTTCTGTTCGTACTTTATCTAAAAGTTTCCAAAGGTTAGCTTCAATGACGCCACTTTTGTCTTTTTCATAGGCCCTATCAAAATAGCCCATTGTTTTAAATATTTCTTTTAATAAGTAATATAATGATTCCTTCTTAACCCTTTGCAAGTAGGCTATTAAAACGCCTATGACCTCAGGCTTACTTTCAAGCTCTACCCACTGAGACCAATAACTCTTATCTTTTTCAAAACTCTTAACAGATTGATAAATTTCATTATCAGAAATCCAAAAATAAGGTGACCGTAAAAGCAGTATCAAATTTTTATTATCATGAGGGTTTAATAAAAACTTTAATAAAGCTTCTGCATCCAGAATTTCACGCTTTCTACTGTAGCGACCCACCGATAAATGGTTAAAAGGAATACTATGCTTGCTGAACTCTGATGCAACCAACACCAAGTCTGACTTTTTCCTAGATAAAATAGCAATATCAGAATAAGACTGGCCTTCACTGATCCATTTTTGAACCTGCCTACAGATAGCCAACGGCTCTTCATCTTTTTCGACACAATAATAAGGTATTGTTTTATCCGACAAATCTCCACGCACAGAATCCATTGATAAGAATTTTCTTTTTTCAAAAACATAATTAATAAAGCTTAATATATATTTTTGCGACCTATAGTTATTTTGCATATAGGTTACATCATCAAAGTTTTTTTCTTTATTCGTAAAAACTTCCGAACGAGCACCCCTAAATAAATAAATACTCTGCTGAGGGTCGCCAACAACATAACTTGGCGATGATCCCATAATTAAATCTAATATATTTAATTGCAAAGGGCTTGTATCTTGGAACTCATCTACAAACCAATAATCAAATTGGCTTGCATAATCGGCAGCAATCTCAGGCTCAGACTGAAGAAGCCTTAATGTTTGAAGCTCTAAGTCCTCTATTTCCATCAGGCCACTGCTTTTTTTATGCTGCAACCATTTCTGATAAACCTCTACAAAATAAGATTGAAGGTTTAATAGTATTTCTTCTCTTTCTTCCCAAAACATTAAGTCACATAATTTTGAGGACATTTCTTTTTTAAAACTCGCACTTAAATCTTTTAAACTATCACTTAAATCAGCCTCTATATTTTTGGTTTTTACGGGCTTTTTACCTAAGCTTAAAAACAAATCCAACAAATCAGTAGAGCTCATTTTGATAATATCACGATTAAAAAGTTTAACTAGTTTTTCGCCATAAATTTGCCATTTTTCAGAAGGCTGGTTGCAACAGGCATCACCCATCTCTAAAAAACACAACTTATAATAGTTAATTTTAGAATAATAGAGGCCTTCTAAAGTTTCATTATCTATAGGAGCTAGTTTATTGTCTTCTGAGTACTCTGAGTAAAAAACTTTAAACAAATCAATAACTTCAGAAAAACTAAAAAAGCTTAAAAGGCTTTGATGAGTATCTTCAAAAATACTTTCTCTAATAATTAATCGAAGATGCGCGCTAGCTTCATTTTCTCCAATCACTTTAAAACTGGGGTCTATCCCAAACAAAGCGGCCTTAGATCTCAAAAAACCAGAAAAAATCCCATGCAAAGTAGAAACTTTTAAAAAAGAAGAGCTTGAAACAAAATCCAAAAGCTCTGGAGCCTCTTCTTGCGCAAGTAAAACCAATCGCTCCCTAAGCTCTTGGGTAGCTTTTACAGTAAAAGTAGACACCACAAAATGAGGCCATCGGCCCTCTGTCTCTTTAAAGAGTTTTGCCTTAGCTAATACCGACCGCGTAAGGCTATAGGTTTTCCCAGCACCCGCACCAGCTCTAACAAATTGGTTTTTTAAGTCTTTATTTATAGGTGACTGGCTCGACATGCTGACCTCCACGCGCAGGGCTCACATATTTTTTTATCTAGTGGGTCAGGACCAAATTGACCCTGAGTTATTTTTAATACAATTTCTGATAAAACCTCTGATACCTCAGGCCAAAAAGTATTTTCCCATGATTCTTCAGACATTTTATTAGAGCGCGATATATTAAAAGCAGGCTCATTACCTTCTATAACCAACCCTTTGTTATTTTTAAAATCCTTAGCTACATAATAAAGCGCACCAGCAAATGCAGCATACTGCCTCTCTGACAATCCTTTTTGAATCGCTCTAGAGTATAAAGCTAATTGTAACTTATTGTTTTTAATCCATGAGCCATAGTTAGTTAAACCAGAGGCTGTTGATTTATAATCTATGACCATAAATTTATTACTCTCATTAGTGTCTACTCTATCTGCGCGACCATAAAATTTAAAATCTTTTGAGCTACCAGAAGATTTAAAATCTTTTTCATCTTGTGACCAATAACCAATAATATCCAGCTCTATAGCATTCGTTTTGCGGCCAGGACTCTCTTCAAGCAATAATGTCTCTGCAGCAATAAACTTTTTTGCAACAGAAATATAGTTTTCTAGTAAGTTCTTTTTTTGTCGCGGCTCAAAAACAAATAGTTTTTCAATTAAGCCAGACACTATTACTTCAATTTTTTTATCTGAGGACTGTAAGTTAAGTTTATCCTGAATAATTTTTTCAAATAGTTCATGTACAAAAAGCCCACTTGTCATCCTATCAACATCAATATCCAAGTCCGGCAAATCCGTAAGCTTAAATAATTTTTTAGCCATAAAAATATATGGGCAGTTCTTGTAGTTTTCTATTTGAGTCGCCGACAACCTGACTTCTGAAGGTTTAATATTGAGTGGTGCTAAATCCTTTGGTTGATCTGCATAACTTAGCTGCTGCTCACACCATCTTGTTTTTCCTGGCGAAACAAACAGTGCCGACTTTACATGAGTTAACTCTATTAAGCTCGGCATCAACGGCTCACTATCAAAGTTTTTTTCAGAACGCAGCGCTGTTATTTGCTTATTTTTTGAAGTGAGTAACCATTCAATCTCAAACAACTCCATTGAGTGCTCTGGCAAATTAATCACTATCCCTAAGTCACTATAAATTTTAAAAACATCAGAATAAGAAATTAAACAGTTATGACTCTTTTGAACCTGATTTTCTGTTAACCCTAAAATAAATATGTTTTTTGACAGCACATACTTAGATGCCAAGAAGTTATCAATCGAAACTCCTCCTATATTAGCTTTAGCTACAACAACCTCAATACTTGTTATTAAATTCTCTAAATAATAAAGCCATTCTGAAGCTTTCATTTTAAAATGAATATCAAAGTCACTAATAATAGTTTGTACAATAAGCTCTATATGTGAAGAATAAGATTCGCTACAAGACTCTAATATAACTTCTATAATTTCTGATGTTTGAAAAAATAAATTTTTCTCTTTTCTAGTTATAAAATCAGAAACTTTTTTATTTTTATGAAAATCCGAGTCATCATAATAATTAGTGTATAGCCTCTGAAACTCCGAAACAGGAAGCTCTAAAGTCTCTTCCCCACCATAGCAGTTTAATTCTATGTCCTCTTTATCTTCTTTGTAGAAAAAGAGCCTGAGTTTAGACATAATATAACTAATATTACCATAAGAGCTTAAAGGCGACATCACAGGCTTAGATACAGGTACACCCTCTTTTTCTAAATAGTCGCTTAATAAAGGCCAATAAAATTCTAGGTCTGAGCAGAGTATAGAAATATCAGAAGGCTCAGCCCCTGCATCTAAAAGTACACGTATTTCTGAAACTATATGTTTTACTTCACCTACTTGTGACGAGAAAAGAAGAAAATTATTTTTTATTGGCTCTTTATCACTACTCTTAATTTCAGTATTTGTATCTGTAGACTCAATTAACTTATGATGAGGCCACAATAAAGTCTCATAATTAATTTTTGAGTTTAAGTTAGGGATTAAAACTTTGATATTATTATTATCTTTTATACGTAATAATATATCAGCCTCAACTCCTTTTAATTGCGATCCTAAAACAAAAATAATTTCTTCATACAGAGTTTCTTCGTGTACAGAAGCATCAATAATTCCTGAAGCCCAATGTGATAAGATAATTTTTTTCTTTAAAGCAACTTCATTCCAAAAAGCTTTAGCCATAAAAAACCATAAACCCCAATCAGCAATAGATTGAGTGTTGGCATAAAGCCATTCAGAAAATAAAGTTTCACTTTTTTGCTCATAAATAATTAAACTTAAATAATTATCTATGAAGTCTACTAAGTACTTAGAAGACCCAGGCTTAGTTGACCAGTCCTTATGATTTTCAAAAAGCCACTTTTGTGCCTCTAGTTGAATACGTGTACGACTTACTAATTTATACCCAAAAGATTGTGAGTTAAAAATTTCAAGCCAATACTCATTAGCTCTCATAATTTTATTTTCAGGAAGAATTTTATTTTGTTTATGTAAAACTTTTTTAAAAGCCTCTTTTGTTTTTAAATCAGGGACAATCCAACGCGCAGAACTCTGCTTAGATAAATTTTCCTCTATCCATTGCATTTCTGATTGATAATTTTCAAAGCTTATAGTTTCTAACATTAAAACCTACAATACTAAAAAAGACATAATATTAGATGCCTCTTCTTTTAAGTCCTCTAAGCTGCCATTATTCCAAATAGTAAAATCAGCCTGCTCTATTTTTTTTTGTAAAGGCAGCTGTGTTTTTATTTTTTTAATAGCTTCTTCTTTGTTGATGCCATCTCTTTCACAAAGACGCTCTATTTGTATTTCATTGTCACAAGCAACAACTATTACGCCTTTAAATAAATCTTGCATTTGCGCCTCATAAAGCAAAGGAACATCATAAAAAATAGGGAAATGGCCATCGGCCTCAGCTTTTGATAATTTTAATAAAGATAATTTCCTCACCTCTGGATGAGTTATTTCCTCTAACTTTTTTCTCTGATTTTTATCTGAAAAGATAATCTGGCCTAAAGCCTTACGATTAATTTGACCATCAGAATTAATTATTTCATTACCAAAATGTTTAACAATCTTTAAGTAAGCTGGACTTTCGGGCTGAACAACATCCTTAGCAATCTTATCGGCATCAATAATGAAGGCACCCATATCTGACAAAAGCCTTGCTACTGTACTTTTACCAGTAGCAATTCCACCTGTTAAACCAAACCATGTTTTTTCTGCCATACTCTTTAATTTTCCTCTGTAATTTCCGATAATTATATAGGTATTTTTATTATAAGGGTGGTTACAACGTGTCGCAAACATTCGAACAGTTTGGAAAATATATATTACTTGAAAAACTAGCTGCTGGTGGCATGGCTGAAGTCTTCTTAGCTAAATCATCAGGTGCTGGCGGCCTCACAAAATATGTAGCTATCAAACGCATACTCCCCCATTTTTCTCATAATAAAGAATTCATCAATATGTTTAAGGACGAGGCAAAAATAGCTATTAATCTTTCTCATGGAAGCATTGTCAGCATTTATGAATTTGGTGTCGAAAAAGGACAGTTTTACTTAGTTATGGACTATGTCCAAGGTAAAAATATAAGACAAACACTTAAGCATATACAAAAAACAAAAAAATACTTTTCAGTACCTCAAATTATTTACATGGGTAAAGAGATTGCCGCAGCACTTGAGCATGCTCATCGCTGCCATGACAGATCTACAGGAAAAAAATTAAATATCACGCACAGAGATATGAGCCCGCAAAATGTAATGCTTGGCTTTGATGGCAGCGTTAAGGTTATTGATTTTGGTATTGCCAAAGCTGAAGACCAACTCGACACAACAAGAGCCGGCACACTTAAAGGGAAATTTGGTTACATGAGCCCCGAACAAGCCAATGGAAAACCTGTTGATTTTAGAACAGATATTTTTTCATTAGGTATTGTTTTATGGGAGCTCCTAGCAAAGGACAGGCTATTTGTTGCCAATAATGAAATTAACACATTAAAAAGAATTCGAGATTGCCAAGTTCCAGACCTCACAAAAATGAACCCTGAAGTTTCTCCGGGTTTAGAAAAAATAATATCTAAAGCATTAACCAAAGATAAAAACTTTAGGTACCAAACTTCTCTTGATTTCAGTAAAGACCTTAGTATTTATCTTAACCAAAATCATCCTGAGTTTTCTCCACATGATTTAGCCGGCTTTATGAAGTCTGTTTACTCTGATGAAATTTTTGATACAAGAAAAAAACTAGTTGCCTACTCTTCAGTAACAAGCTCTGACATGCCTGATGACAAAACTAATGTTTTACCTCTTAGTGAAATCACGCAAACAGCTACTCACAGAAAAGTTGAGAATAAATTTGACGCACCAAAAGGATTCAACGCCCAAACTCAAACAAAAACAAAAACTTCTGCTGGCATTATAGATGACAAATCTATAAGCAAGGTATCTCGCAAAATAAGTACTGAGAAATTAAACACAAGAACTGGGTCTCATAGCAGTTATGGCTCTAAGCCCTACAGCGGAACCCGCACTGGCACTCATGCCGGGACACAAAGCCACTACAGACCTGCTCAAAAACCTAAAAGTAATTTTTTACTCTATGCACTGCTAACTCCAATACTACTTATTGGCCTAGCTCTTGGAGGCTTAAAGTTTTTTCCTAATGAAGTTTCTCAATTTGTAGATGTACCTGAGAGCGTATTTAATTTAGTAGGCGTTGAGCTTGAGGGACCTGCTACCCCTATTACTGAAGAGCCAAGCGTAGCTGTACAACCTGCAGAGCCAACACCTACAGAAGAGCCCGCTCCACCTGTTATAGAAAGAAACGTAGGCATTGTTGTTTCTAGCCAACCCTCTGGAGCCGAGATATATATAGACGGAGAGTCTACAGGTAAAACGACACCAAGCCGAGTTGTTGTTAATGGCGCCAACCCTTTTGAAATCTCTATTCAAAAAGACCTTTACCGTGAATATAAATTTGGAAGAAAGCTTGCTAGCGAGCTTGATAGCCGCTCATTTCAAGCCCGCCTTGTTAAGCTTCCGCTCGGTTATATAGATATAGATGTAAGGCCTTCAAGAGGCGTAACATTAGAAATTAATGGGAAAATCATAGAAAACCCATCATTACCATTACTAAGACAGCCTATCCCCGCCAACCAAGAGGTTATAATTAAGGCCTATAGTGAGATCTTAAACTCAAACCAAGTGGAAACTGTTAAGCTTGGAGATGGCGATAGAGAACGTATAACTTTTAATTTTAGGTAGATTTAAGCTCAATAATCTATCTGTAAAATACGCCCCAGGTGACAATTATGAGCCTTTTCTAAGAATCTGACACGCCTACCCCATTTATTTTAGACTTGAGGCCGATTATTTTCGGCACATCCTTTGAACTACTAAGCTGTATAAGTTTTATTTATTAATTTAGAGGAGAGACACATGAAATTATCAAACATACTTAAAGTAGGAGTTATATCTTTAAGCTTAATCATGACGGCTTGTGGAAGCAGCAGCTCAGGCAACAGAGCTCTCGTACCAAACAACCAAAACTGCCAATTTGCCACTCAACAATTTGATGGTTCATATATTTACAATGGTCAAATCATTAACTGTAGTAACTTCCAAGGTTCATTTAATAATAATGGCTTTGTATTCAACAATAACGGATCTTCAATTTACGCCGGAATCGATTGGAGCTTTAACCCATACTTTGGGACTAATCAAACTGGCCTTAACCAACCTATATACAATCCATTTAGCGCTAATGGACAGCCTATATCTAACAGTTCAGACGATGGCTGCCAATTTGAAGACGCTGCCACTGGAGCCATACTTGGCGGGACATTAGGGTACTTTTTAGGCGGAGATAATGCAGCACTCGTTTCTGTTGCCGCAGGGACTGCAGGAGCATTTGTAGGCTGTGAAGTTTTCGATTAATAGCTGACTCAATATAAATTAACGACTAAAATAGCTTCCATACGGAGGCTATTTTTATGTCAGAAACAAACAACCCATTACTTCAAGAATCACAACTTTCACATAATGCTATTGTATTTAATGAAATCAATAATCAACATTATCTCCCTGCTATTAAAAAAGGGATAGAGCTAGCAAAAGCAGATATCCAAGCTATTATTAATAATGCTGAAACACCAAACTTTAAAAACACAATAGAGGCTTTAGAGTGTAGTGGCGAAACCTTATCTTCTGCCACTTCTGTTTTTTACAACTTACTCTCTGCACATAGAAATGATGAGATGCAAAATATTGCCAATGAAGCTGGGCCTCTACTTTCTGCCCATGGTAACGAAACAATGCTAAGCGCCGACCTATTCAAAAAAGTAAAACATGTATTCGATAACCAAAGCTCTGAAGACATTAACCCTGAGCAAATTAAACTTTTAACTGATACTTATAAAAGCTTTACTAAAAATGGGGCCAATCTAAACCCTGAAGACAAAGAAAAGCTTAAAAAAATAGATCAAGAGCTTTCCCTTTTAAGTCCTAAGTTTTCTGAAAATGCTTTAAAAGCTACAAAAAGTTTTTGCTTAGAAATTACTAATGAATCAGACCTTGATGGGCTTCCAGAGTCTGCAAAAGAGGCGGCTAAAGCTTTAGCCAAAGAAAAGAGCAGTGAAAAAGATAAAGACGTCTGGGCCGTTACATTGGATGCACCAAGCTTTATGCCTTTTATGAAGTACGCTACTAACAGAGGCTTAAGGCAAAAAATTTGGACAGCCTTTACAACAAGAGCCACATCTGGCGAACACAACAACCAAGAGACTATATTAAAAACAATTACTCTTAAAAAACAAAGAGCCAATCTATTAGGTTTTAAAACTCATGCCGACTATGTACTGCAAGACAGAATGGCCGAAACGCCGGCAAAAGTGCATAGCTTTTTAGAAGATCTTTATACTCATTCTTTTACAGCCGCTAAAAAAGATGTAGCCGAAGTTGAAGCTTACGCTAAAGAGTTAGATAGCCTTGATAAACTTATGCCTTGGGATTTTTCTTTTTATTCTGAAAAGTTAAAGAAAAAACTTTTTAGTTTTAACGAAGAAGAGCTAAGGCCTTACTTTAAATTAGAAAATGTTGTAGATGGCGTTTTTGCTCATGCTCAAAAACTTTATGGCATTGATTTTAAAAAAGTAACTAACTACCCAACTTACCATGAAGACGTACAGACTTTTGAAATTTATAATAAATCTGACAATAGCTTTATTGGTTTACTGTACGCTGACTTTTTCCCAAGAGACTCAAAAAGCGGTGGTGCTTGGATGACTAACTACAAAGACCAAGGCCTTTTTAACGGAAAAGTAAGACGGCCTCATGTTGGCATTGTTTGTAATTTCACTAAACCTACAGAGACAAGCCCGTCATTACTTACCTACAACGAAGTAAGAACACTCTTCCATGAGTTTGGCCATGCCTTACATGGTTTACTTGCCAATGGTCACTACAGAAGCTTATCTGGAACTAATGTGTATTGGGACTTTGTAGAGCTTCCTTCACAAATTTTTGAAAACTGGACACTAGAAAAAGAAGGTCTCAATCTTTTTGCTAAGCACTATCAAACAGGAGAGGTTATCCCTGATGATTTAATAACGAAGCTTAAAAAGAATTCAAAATTTTTAGCAGGCTATGCATGCATTCGCCAACTAAACTTTTGTTTTTTAGATATGGCTTGGCATAACAATGAAAACCCGGAAGCCATAACAGATGTATTAGCTTTTGAAAAAGAAGCCACAAAAAGAACTCAACTTTTTGAACCTATTGATGGCACATGCTCTTCTTGTGCTTTTGGGCATATTTTTGCCGGCGGATACTCTGCTGGTTACTATAGCTATAAGTGGGCTGAAGTTTTAGATGCCGATGCTTTTGAGTATTTTCAAGAAAAAGGAATTTTTAATGAGTCTGTTGCTACTAGCTTTAAAGAAAATATTTTAGAACGTGGCGGTTCAGAGCATCCAATGACTTTATATAAAAAGTTTAGAGGCCGCGAGCCAGACCCTAAAGCTCTATTAAGAAGAGATGGTCTTATCTAATGAGTTATTCTAAAATTGGTATTATCTACCGTAAAAACACTATTAAAGCTGAGACGGTTGCGCTAGAAGCAGCCACTTGGCTGACTGATAAAAAACTAAAAGTATTTCGTATGCCCGATCAAGCTATGGAAAACTACCCTCCTATAGATAATTTAGAGAATGTAGATCTTATTTTAGTTTTAGGTGGCGATGGTACATACTTAGAAGCCGTGCAAAGACTTAACGGCGCTAAAACACCAATACTTGGTGTTAATATGGGTGCTCTTGGCTTTTTAACAGATACCCGCGAAGAAGATCTTTATCCACTTTTAGAACGCGCTCTTAATGGTGAACTCGAGCTAAGGCCCAGATCAATGCTAAAAGTAAAAGTAAAGCGAGGCGAGCAAATTAAAGAATACTCTTCTTTAAATGATGTCGTTTTAGAGCGAGGTGCAGAGAGCCAACTTTTACATTTAGATATGTTTCAAAACAAAAATCATATCAATCATATCAAAGCCGATGGTATTATTGTATCTACACCAACCGGATCAACCGCTTACAACTTAGCTGCCGGCGGGCCTATTTTACACCCAGAGGTTTCTGCCTTTGTCCTTACACCCATTTGCCCGCACAGCCTTACCAATAGACCAACATTATTACCTGATGACTTTGAATTTTCAGTGAAACTTACAACTGAAGGCCGCAAAGGGACACTTGTTGTCGATGGTGACAAAGTGGACACCCTAAACTGCAATGACGAAGTCTTTTTTAAGCAGTCTTCTAATAAGCATTATCTTCTCAAAAAGCCAGAGCATAACTACTTTGACCTACTCCGAGAAAAACTAAGTTTCGGCCAAAGAAATTAATACCTGAACTCAAATTCAAGGCTTAATGAGTATGACATGATGCATGTCTTGCAGTCCCATTAAGCCTTTTATGGCAAGCTTAACTATGCTTATTGAACTTAAAGTTAAGAATTTTGCAATTATCAATAACCTCCATATCCACTTCAAAGAAGGCTTTAATGTCATTAGTGGAGAAACAGGATCTGGTAAATCTATTATTTTAAAAAGCCTTGGCTTACTCATGGGACAAAAAGCAGATAGCAATAGTGTAAAGCATGGCCATGATGCTGCCTTTATTGAAGGTGTTTTTGACCTTACAGAGCGCCCAGATATTTTAGACAATTTAAAAGCTACTGATATTAACGCAGAAGAGGCATTGCTTATTGTTAGGCGTACTATTAACAGTAACGGCAGGAGCCGCATCTATCTTAATGACAACATCTCTACCCTGGCCAAACTTAAAGAAGTTGTAACACCTATTTTAGAAGTCACTACTGAAACAGCACCTTTAATAGAAATGACAGGCCAACACGAAAATAGAAACTTGCAGTCTAAAAATTACCAATTAGATTTATTAGACCATTACGCCAACTGCTGGGATTTAAGAACTGCAGTATCAGAAGTTTATACAGAAATTAAAGACCTACAATCTCAAATTGATGAACTCAAAGAAAGCGAAAAAACTCGTGAGCAACGTTTAGACTTTTTAAAGTATCAGCAAAATGAAATAGGCAATCTAGACATGAAGCCCGGCGACGAGGAAGTACTAGAACAATCTATTAAAAAAATAAAATCAAGCGTACAAATAGAATCATTTATAAGCCAATGTGAAGACAGCCTTTATAACTCTAACACCTCTGCCCTTAGTGAACTGCATAGCCTTTTGCAACAAGCTGAAGGCTTTAAAGCCATCGACCCCGATTTATATAAGCTTAGCTCTTCACTAAGAGATGCTAAAAGCCTCATTGAAGACTTTGTATTTGAAGTAAGGCAGTACAATAAAAATAATGTACAAAACAGTAATCAATTAGACAGCTTAGAAAATAAATTAAGCCGACTCAGAAAATTACAAAAAAAGTTTGGCTCAAGCCTAGAAGAAATTTTTCAAGAACAAGAAAAAATTAGCTCAGAAATAAATTTATTAGAAAACTCTGATGAAAACTTAAATCAGCTACAGCTACAAAAAGAAAAAGCTCTTACTAGTTACAACCAGTATGCCACTAAACTCCATAAAATAAGAGAAAGCTCTGCAAAGCTTTTATCTAAAGGCGTACAAGAAGAGCTTATAAGCCTAAATATGAAAGGTGTGTTGTTTGATATTGGCATTAATAAATCTGATGACAATACATCTAAAGGCTTTAGCCATATCGAATTTACCTTAAAGTCTTCTAAGAAAGACAAAGCAAAAGAGATTGGTAAAACAGCTAGTGGTGGCGAATTAAGCCGTATACTTCTTGCTGTTAAAAGTATTGTAGGCAAAGGACAGTTTCCGCGTACCTACCTTTTTGATGAAGTAGACGCTGGTGTAAGTGGCTTAACCGCTGAAAAAGTAGGTAAAAAACTTCATACTATTTCAAATGGACAACAGGTTATTTGCATAACTCATTTACCACAGGTAGCACAATTTGCTGATACTCATTTTCTAATTGATAAGTCTGTTAGTGAAAATGAACCTGTAGTAAGTGTTACAGAGCTTAATAAAGACTCTCGTGTTAAAGAGATTGCACGCCTTATTTCTGGTAAGGAAATCACAGAGACAAGTCTTAAGCATGCTGAATCTATGCTGAATTAGACCTCTAGCCTATAAACCCACTTTTGCGAATCATGTAGCCAAGTGCCTAAGTTAATTGACTGAATGTCTTTTCCATCTAACTCAAACCTGTAACTGTCTTTATAATGAATATGTCCTGTAATAATAAAATCAAAGTCTTCTTTTTCAGCCTGTAACTGTACGTATTTATGGAGTTTTTCCAAAATTGCTACTTTATGAGATTCTCGATCTTTATCAGAATACTCGCGGCTTTTAGAGCTTAAGAAATCACTTATTCTGCCAACAACAGGGCTTGGCACAATCATAGCCAACCCACTTAAAAACTTTGAGGTCAGAATGGCTTTCCATATAAAATAACCTGTATCATCTGGGTCAAAGTTATCACCATGCTCTACTCTTATTTTTGTTTGATTAAAATTAAAGGTAGTTGGCTTTGTATAAACGTCTACACCTAATTTTTTTCCCCAATACCTTTTAAGGTCCACATCATGATTACCTTGAAAGTAAATAACCTTTACACCATTACTTACTAAGCCGTTTACAGCATTAATAGCTTCCTGGTATCTATCAATAAATATCTTCTTATTTCCTATCCAAAAATCAAAGATATCACCCACCATAAATAAATGAGTGGTCCCGTCTGTTTCAAGGGTTTTTAAAAGATCTATAAACGAAAAAAACCTTGGTTCATTTTTAGAACCAAGGTGTATATCTGATATAAATACTAATTTATTTTTACTCATGCCTAAGGCTTATAAAGCCTTACTCTGCAGAGGTGTTAGAATTATTTTTCATACGCTTTTTTAAAAACGATGGGATTTCAAATTCTCTATCAAAAGGAGATTTAGAAACCATAGGCTTTTCTTCTTCACCTATATCCATAGAAAGTTGCTCAGCTTCCGGAGCCACTTCTCTATTCTTTCTAAAAGCTTTTGCTTTAGCTAATAAAATATCTCTGGGTAAAAGCTTTTTTTCTTCCGGAGCAGAACTAACCATACCTTCAGACCTTAAAGGCTGTAGCTCTTCAGTAGCTTCAAAGCTTTCAGTTACAGAAGTCTCAGCATAAGTTTTAATCTCAGGCATTTGCGGATAATGCACATGAGGTTGTTGCATTTGTGGCTGTTGAACTGGCTGCTGATACATCATTGGCTGAGCTTGTGTTGCTACTTCAACAACAGGAACTTCTTCTGTCATTGGAGCTGGAACCGATGGTTGAGATAATATAGCTGGCTGCATATTAGTAAAGTTTTTTAAGTTCTCTTGAGTTTGCTTAGCCATCTGCTGAAACTGCTGCATTTGCGGAGAAGGCTGCATTTGAGCAGGCTGAGCTTGTATTTGTTGCTGGCCATAAATATTTGTATGGTTCACTGGTGTTGCTGTTTGCTGAGTACCAAAACCAGTAGCAATTACAGTCACATGTACTTCGTCAGTTAACTCTGGATCAATAACTGCACCAAAAATAATTTCTGCATCTTCATGAGCGGCTTCAGTAATTAACATAGAAGCTTCATTCACTTCACTTAATGATAAGCTTTCGCCTCCACTAATATTAATAATAATTCCAGTAGCACCTTCAATAGAAATATTCTCTAGTAATGGAGAAGAAATAGCTTGGTTTGCAGCATCAGTTGCACGACCTTCGCCAGATGCAGTGCCTGAGCCCATAATAGCCATACCTTGAGTTGTCATCACTGTTTTTACATCAGCAAAATCCAGATTGATAAGACCTCTAAAGTTAATAAGGTCAGAAATACCTTTTACAGCCTGTAGCAATACAGAATCAGCTTTTTTAAATGTCTCTAGTAATGGAGTATTTGCATCAGAAATACTTAATAACTTTTGATTAGGGATAACAATTAAAGTATCAACATTTTCTTTAAGCTCTTGAATTCCGTGATCGGCTTGGCGACGACGTTTTTTACCTTCAAACATAAATGGTCGAGTAACAACACCAATAGTTAGTGCACCCATTTCTTTTGCAATTTTAGCAACGATAGGAGCACCACCAGTTCCTGTTCCACCACCCATGCCGGCAGTAACAAAAACCATATCAGCGCCTTCAAGCTTTTCTACGATGTCATTATAAGACTCGATAGCAGCACGTTTTCCAATTTCGGGGTTGGCTCCAGCGCCCAAGCCTTTTGTTAGCTCAGAACCTAAATTAATTTTTGTTTCAGAACGATGCGCATCCAAAGCCTGTCTATCTGTATTAGCAACAATAAATTCAACGCCATTAAGGCCTCCGTCTATCATTGTTTCAACAGCATTATTACCGCCACCACCGACGCCTACAACTTTTATAACAGCTCCGCTATTTGGGTTTTCTTCTAACTCAAACATTTATCCCCCTAAATTCTAAAGTCCTTTAACCATGGACTTCATTCGATTCATAAAATTTCCAATTTTTTCTTTTGAACTTGGCTTAAAAGTTTCGTTCATAAACCACTTTGACATAAACGCAATCATACCCAATGCACAAACTTCATTAACATGAGTCTGCCTTGGGTGTCTCAAGTGAGACTCTAAAACTGAGCCTTGCCTTACTGGTGTATCAAAAACATATTTAGCCATATCAACCAAGCCGTTTAAATGACTTCCGCCACCCGCTAAAACAATACCTGATTCATATAAATTCACTTCAAGCTCTGAGCATATGCTCTCTTTGATCTTTAACAAAGTTTCTTCGCATCGCGCCTCTAATATTTCTGCGATGTTGATTTTTTTAAATTCTTTATCAAAAGAATCGTCTTCTTTTGATGGAATAATAACAGTGTCATCAGGACTCACTCCATGAGTGAATGCAGAACCACTTTTTATCTTTAAGTTCTCTGCCTCTAAACGAGAAACCTTAAGTCCCATACACAAATCTTGGGTGAAACGCTCACCGCCTACTTCAAAAAATAAACTTTTATCTATTTTGCCATCTTTAATAGCTATAACCTGTGTAGAAGATGAACCCATTTCAACAAGTATTACTCCTTTTTTTCTTTCAAAGTCAGAAAGTATAGATTCAGTTGTAGCAATAGGCTTATAAACAAAGGCTTTTAATCCCAAGCCTGCTAACTCACAAGCTTTAGAGATGTTTTTTAAAATAGAGTTAGCACATGTGATGATTTGTATATCACATTCTAGCCTTTTTCCTGACATTCCAATCGGATGAGATATGCCTTCATGATGGTCTACTTTAAACTTATAAGGAATCGCATGGATAATACTTTGGTGACTAGAAATTGGGATAGCTTTTGCAACCTCAATAGAGTCTTCTACGTCTGCTTCAGAAACTTCATTATCTTTAAGCAACACCATTCCATGAGAATTAATAATTTCTATCTCAGGGCCACCTACAGAAACTAATGCCTCTTGTGCGCTCAGGCCTGCAATATTTTCCGCTTCTAATTTAGCAGACTGAATAGCTTTCACTAAGCTGTCTAAATTTGTAACAGTGCCGTTACTGTAAGCCTCATGATAAGAAATGCCTGTCGACACAATCTCTATATTATTTTCTGGCATAAAAAGACGAGATAAAGAATAAGCTACTTTATTAGATCCAATGTCTAAGCAAGCTACAACAGCACTTTTTTCTAAAGAGTTATCAGTAAACTCTTTATCTTCAAGCTGGTTCCAGCCGGCATTAAGCCATGATTTTTTTAAGTCAGACATCCTATCCTTCTTTCAACTTTTGTCGGTGTGTTAAATTCACAACTCCGCCATTAGTCCTTTAGGGGTTCGTCTAGATTTCCCCATACTTTAAGATTAGGGAGCCTCTTGTAACTTGACAACCACTTTCTCTCTGTAGCGAGCGTCTACAAGTCGAGCATTCACTTCTTTAGTAACCAAATAGCGTAAGACTCGCTCTGCTCTAAGGGTTTTGCGGTTTAGCTCCTTTTCACCCAATAATATTCCTTCTGGACGTTGGTTTAGATGAATCTTGAAGCCTTTGTTTTTTATATATTCAATTTGCGAAACTTTGTCTTTTGAAATAAGGCCCTCTGCAGGCAATTCATTAAACCATTCTATTATAAATTGCCGCTTTTCAATATTTTTTCTAAAGATTTCACCCTTTAAAATTGGCAAATCAATATAAGCATTTTTATTTTTTTTGATGTCAATTATTTTTGCATTCATGGTTACTACATAATTCAAACTCCCCTTAGACGAGAAATAAAACAAAGGTGTTTCTGCAGTTACTTTAGCAATTATTGTATTTGGTATTTTTCGACTGAGCTCAATTTTTTCTATACGTGGGTCTTCTACAGCCACTTCTGTTGCTTTCTTAAGGCCAATACTCCATAAATTACGGCCCTTTATATTTACAAGCTTTTCTCCTAAGCTCGACTGAACCATAAAATAATCTTTATTGCCTTCAAGGCCAGAGTTTACAGATATATTTACCTTTTTAACTTCAAAAAGCTCATCATCAGACAAAAAGAAACATAAAAATCCAATAGTTAAAATGATAATTACAAAAGATGTCTTTTTCATGCTTACTCTTTCCCTTGATCGTAATCTAAAGCTGCAGAATCAATTAATTTTTGAATGACATCAGTAAATTCAAAACCCATTTTTTTAGCAGCCATAGGCAGCAAAGAAGTTTCTGTGCAGCCCGGCAAAGTGTTCACTTCTAAAAAATAAGCTTTATCATTTTTAACAATATAGTCGACACGTGCCATTGACCTTAACTTTAAAAAATTGAAAATTTTCAAAGTATTGGCCTCTGCTTGCTGAAGCGCCACCTGGCTGATTCTTGGAGGCATGTGATATTTTGATTTACCTTTTGTGTACTTGCTTTCAAAATCATACAGGCCACTCAAGGGCTCAATTTCTACCGTAGGAAAAACTTCACCACGAGAAACACTAACGGTAATTTCTACACCTTCAATGAATTGTTCAATGAGGGCTTCCGAATCATATTTAAAAGTATCCCTTAGGGCTACTTCAGCCTCTTGCAGGCTCTTAACTTTATGAGCACCAAAACTTGATCCTTCACGAGCAGGCTTAATAAACCAAGGGAAACTAAAGAGAATATCACTTAAGTTATTTTTTTCACCGAGGATACATATTTGGCTTTTTGCCATCGGTATATCAATGAGTGATAGCATCTTCTTACAATCATCTTTATTAAAACAAAGGCTAGAAGCCAAAACACCACTACCAGTATAAGGAATCTTTAAGTACTCCAAGAGTCCCTGCAAAATGCCGTCTTCACAGTACTGCCCGTGCACAGCCAACAATGCAACATCCGGATTAAATTGAGATAGCTCTTCGGGTAAATTTTTATTGGCTTCAAAAACTTGATACTTATAGCCCAATTGATCTAAGGCTTTCTGAAAGGCTTTAGAAGTTTTTTTACTTATAATGGCTTCTGCACCACTTCCACCCTCTATAACTGCTATCGACTTCATATATTAAGCCTGACACATGTATATAAATAATTCATCCACTATAAAATTACTGCTTACTTATAGCGCATATTATTAAACTTAAGCCTTATTGGAACAATGCAAAATTATTAACTATGCGGCAAACCACTAATATCACTTGGCTTTTAGTCTAGTTCCAATATGGAACCTTTTTCCTACCCAACAGCATATATATAAGACATCATTGTAAAACTTACAGGATGAAAGTCTAGCCAGCGGCGGGAGGCCCAGTGAAAACAAGAGTAAAAACAGCAATAAGAAATGTAGCCATTTTATTACTAACAATCACAAGCATAAGTATATCTGCTCATGCAGAAAAGGTAGCTATTAGCTTTGATTCAACATTAATGTATCAAAGCTTAAAGCAACAATTTAAAACTCCACAACATTTTCAACTGAGTAACAACCTACCTTCTGCCTTTAAAGCAATGAGTCCTCACAAAGGCGTTAAGCTAGTCAAAGAGCTTAAACACCTTGGCGTTATGTTTGTTGATGTTAAAAATGCAGACCAACTTGAAGCTTTAAAAAATCAAGATGGACTTCACCTTATGGAAAACGAAGTTATACCAGCTCCGCCATTTATTTCTGCTGGTGAAGCCGCTGAAACAGATCATGAAGGCGTTCCTTTAGAGCAACCATGGGGCATTCATGCCATTGATGCTGATTCAGCTTGGGATCTTTCTAACTACGGCGATGGCGTAAGAGTTATGGTTTTAGATAGTGGTATCGATAAAAATCACCCAGACCTTGTTGATAATTTTGAGGCTGGTAAAGATTTTGCTGGTGAAAACAAAAACTCTCCTTACCCTTACTATGATAATACTGGAGGCCACGGGACACATGTTGCTGGAACTATTGCAGCTTCTGGTAAACACTCTGCACTCGTTGGCGTAGCTCCAAAAGCTAAAATTTTAGCCGGACGTGTTTGCGCTGAAGGTTGTGCAAGCTTTGATGTTTTAAGTGGTCTTAACTGGGCTATGAGAGAAAAAGTAGATGTTGTTAACCTTTCATTAGGTGGACCTTTCCCTAGCCTTTCTCGAACTTATAAAAAACTTCATGAGGCTGGCATCACTGTTGTTGCAGCCTCCGGTAACGATGGGAGAGGCCATGTTTCTTACCCAGCAGGTCATCCAACAACAATTGCTGTTGGTGCCGTAGACTTTAAATATGAAAAAGCAGAGTTCTCTAACTGGGGTAAAGAACTTGATGTTATGGCACCAGGTGTAGATGTTATTTCTACATTGCCAACAGGAACAGGACGCAAATTAGTTTCTACTGAAATTACTATTGAAAGCTTAATTAGCGTTGGAGAGCCCACTTCTGAAACATTAGAGCACAAAGCCTTAGCTTTTAGCGGATCGGGCTTAGACAATGTAGAAGATCTGGAGCTTGAGTATGTTGGCTTAGGAAAAGAAGAAGATCTAGAAGACATAGACCTTACTGGCAAAGCCGCACTTATTCAGCGTGGAGAAATTACTTTTGCCGATAAAGCTAAACATGCATTTAGCGCTGGCGCCGAAGCTGTCGTTATTTTTAATGCCGGCAAAGAAGATGACGAAAAATTTGATGCCTCTAAGCCTATTAGCGGCACTTTAGGTGACTTTAAAACAGATAAAGTTGTCATTGGTCTTTCTAGCGAAAAAGGCTTAGAAATCCTTGAGGCCTTAAAAAGCAAAAGCTCATTAGCTACAGTATCAACTAATTTAATTGCTACTGACTATCAAACTTTTCAAGGAACATCGATGGCGTCACCTCATGTTGCTGGAGTTGTTGCACTTATGATTGCTGCTAACCCAAATCTTGAGCCAGACGATATTAAAAAAATACTTAAAGAAACATCTTTAGAACTAGATGGCGAAAATTCAGAAAACCAATCTGGAGCCGGCCTAGTAAATGCTGAAGCAGCCGTTAAAGCCGCTTTAGTATTTGAGCCTAGCGAAGACTCTGACGAAGACGAAACTCCTGCAGAAGACGAAGATGAAGGCAATGACTGGTGGGATTTTTTAGGATAACACTCATTTATTTCAGATAATAAAAAAGGCTTTGTTAGTACAAAGCCTTTTTTATTATTATTTCTCGCAAGTTCTT
>JALZUS010000003.1 GCA_023299885.1 Bdellovibrionales bacterium
GTTAAGTTGTCCGCCATTGCTAAACCTTGCGATTGTG
Source organism: Bdellovibrionales bacterium (assembly GCA_023299885.1). Taxonomy (GTDB): domain Bacteria; phylum Bdellovibrionota; class Bdellovibrionia; order Bdellovibrionales; family UBA1609; genus JALZUS01. Next base: position 38 of record JALZUS010000003.1, read on the forward strand.
GCACTGCCGATCCTAATGGGCCATTACTAAGATACACACCTTCTGGAAACAAATGAGACTCGCCATGCCCTGTAAGCTGACTATTTATAGATCTAAAACCTTTTAGTTTATCAATACCTAAACCACCCCAATTATAATTGGCGCGTAAAGCATAAAGACCGTTTTCACAATGGCCACCATCATTTACAAAGTGAAAAAGTTCATGCCATTCTTTCTTAGCTTTTTCAGCTTTATAAAACATATAAGCATGAGTGGCTGACATAATTTCTGCAAAAGCAGAAGGCCCACCAAAGTGACTAGCCGCTCCACCAAGTACAGCCTGCATATCCATCATAGAAACTAAAGCTCTTGTTGCTGTTGGGTCTGCTAGCTTTAAAGCTGTCCCATCTACAAGACTAGCCTCTGTGAAATACTTTGGATGAGAAGCTGGGTTACCAGCAAGCTTTGTTTTACGCTCAATAGGTTTCATAGGTTGTCCTTTTAGTTGTTCAATAATTATTATCACCCCAAAACCGCTAAATAAAGGCCAGAACGACTTATAAAGCTTCAACAGCTCACATCTATGCCTATAAATAGTGCTGCAAAAGCCCATCTTGCCCTAAAGGCCCTCGCATACTAGTCTGCTTTTCTAACCAGTTAGGCCGACTTTGGAGGTCTGAGACCAGAGGAGAAAATTATGGATTTAAAAAGTATTCCTAAAGTTGCATTGCATCGTCACCTAGAGCTATCAGTAAGGCATAGCACAATTAAAGAACTTGCCCCACAATTTGGCTTTGACGTTTCGACTCAAGAAAAATTTGCTGAAAAGTTTTTACTCACTGAACCTATGGCTGACCTTGGCAGCGCTTTAAGTAAATTCTTAGACACTCAAAAATTATTAGCCTCTGAAGAAATTTTAGAACGCTTGGCTTTTGAAGCTTGTGAAGACGCCGTTAACGAAGGTATTAAAATTTTAGAGCTACGCTACGCTCCTACATTTGTACGCTTAGGCCACGAAGACAAACTCACTTACGACCAAATCCATAAAGCTTTTGTTCGTGGTATAGAAAAAGCAGAAGCACAATTTAATATTGCAGTTGGCTTAATCTGTATTGTTCAAAGAATTTTACCACTAGAAACTGCAGAAGAAATTATCGATTTTGCAATAGCCAACAAAGATACTTTTGTAGGTGTTGATTTAGCAGACAACGAAGTAGGCTTTGATTGTAAACCTTTTGCACCTTACTTTAAAAAAGCTAAAGAAGCGGGCCTTGGCATTACTATCCATAGTGGCGAAGCTAATGTACCAGAAGCTCCTCAATATATTTTAGATGCTGTTAAAGAATTAGGAGCCACAAGAATTGGTCACGGAGTACAAATACACAGAGACCAAGCGGTTATTGATTTTGCAAAAGAAAATAATATTACATTAGAGCTTTGCCCTACTAGTAACTGGCTAACCAATGCTACTGGCGAAACTAAAGACCATCCATTTAGAAAGATTATGGAAGCCGGCGTTCGTACAACTATTAATACTGATGACCCTGGTATTTTTAATATTGATATGCTTCATGAGTATAAAGTTTTACAAGACCAACATGGTTTTACATTAGAAGAGTTTAATAAGTGTAATCAATTTGCTTACGAAGCTAGCTTTATCCCTGAAGAGAAAAAAGCTAAGGTTTGGAAGAGCTAGTAATAATCAAAAAAAGCCTTGTGATTCACACAAGGCTTTAAAATTTTAAAATAAACTCAGTATTTAATCTGTATGCGCAAACTCAATATTTAAAACTGTTCCTGACTCTCTAAACACATAAAAATTATAATAAGCACAACTCGCAGAGTCTCCACCCTTAGCATCAGATTTTTTAGCATCAAAAATATCTGAAATTACAGCCACAGTACTATCTTCTCGCATATACTTACTAAGCTTTTCACTAGCCTCTGAAGCATATTTACTGACACACTCATAAGAACTAAATCTATCTTTATTCGCTTCTGAAACATGGCGCTTATAACTTCTAATTCCGCTCTTTTTACTTGTAGAATATTTTCTCTCGCAGCTCTCGTTTTCTTTTTTTAATTTTTTAATAAAGAGACCCACATCAAAAGACTTAGCATTATAGGTGCCCACTCTGCTTCCACCATTGTAGCCACATTCACTCATTGCGTTTGCAATATCAGTAGCAATATTCTCAGGGTAAGTAATTCTCATAGACTCTTCGGACGATCCATTTTTTGCAGCCTGTAATAAAAGCAAAGAGGAAGCGTTTGAAACACTACTAAAACCAATCGTTGTTAATATTAATAAAAGTAGACTTCTCATATTCAAACTCCTTGATATAAAGTCAACATTATTAGCTTTAGAGATATGGAGGCAACCTATGAGAGTTAAGTTGAAATATTTACCGCTTGCTTAAATTGGCTCATAAGCTCAGAAAGCTCTAAACCGCCAATCCTATCAGCGCCAGCCCACTCATGAAGCTTACGACCACCCCAATATTCTGTTGGGGTATTTTTGTATCTAGGCACTAAATGAATATGTAAATGATCTACCTGGTGGCCCAAATTAAACTGATACAGATGCTCTGGCTTTAAAACTCTCATTATCGCCTTACCACCCATAGCTATTAATTGACCCATTTCCTGAGACTCTTCATCTGTTAGTTCTGCCACAGTAATAATATGCCTTTTGGGCTCTATAAATAAGTGGCCGCGATAAACTTTTTGAGTGTCTTTGCTAATATTATAATGAGAAAGGTAGAAATATTTACCCTCATAAATTACTGGAAACTCTGCTTTATGTTTTTCGCAAATGAGGCAACTCATACTAGGCTTCCTTCTTTTAATTTCACTAAACCAATGGCTTCTTTTTCTATATCTGAGTATTCATGTGAAGCTATGAGCGCTGGGACATTATTTTCTTTTGCGTAAGCGCTAATAATTCTAAAAAGTTTTAATTTATTTTTTTCATCAAGTGCTGAAAAAGGCTCGTCCATAATGATAGCCTTTGGCTTGCCCGACAAAGCTCTTAATACAGAAAGTCTTTGCCTTTCACCACCAGACATATTTATGGCTTTTTTATTATAACAATCATAAATACCTGCCTCTTCAAACCAATCTTTTAATTGGCTTTCTGGCAGCTTATAGTTTCTTGCATTGGCCGCAAACAAGCAGTTTTTTTCGGCTGTCATATGGTCAAATAAAATTACATCTTGAAAAACTACACCTAAGCCTTTTTCTTTAATGGGTTTGTTAGAAATATTATTACCATCAACCAGGCATTCAAAGTCTGTACTCACCAAACTCAAGATAGAATTAATCAGCGTCGACTTTCCTGAGCCAGAGCTACCCACCAATAAAGTGATGCCACCTGATTTAATTTCAAGGCTATCAATAGCTAATTTAAAATCTCCAATTTTATAGTTTAAGTTTTTTATCGCTAACATAAGCTAAACTCCAAAATAGGCCAGCTGTTAAGCCACCCACTAGTAATAAAAGTAATACGGTAAAGGCTCCAAGCTCTACTTTATAAGAAGACAATACCGTTTTAGAAAACAAAGCTAGAGTAAAATCATTATAAGATAAAAACGAAGATACACCAAAGTCCCCCGCCGTCCAAAGCGCTGCAAACGCACCCGCTTTTAAAGCCATTGGCAAAGCTCGCCTCACATAAACAGGCATCCACATTTGAAGAGTATTAGAACCCAAGAATAAACCCGATTGATGGGTTTTAAAATGCTCCTGCCAAAAAGATTCAGCAGTGTATCTTATCAAGTGAGGCAAAAAGAGCAGCGACAAAACAATAGTAATTTTAAAAGCTGCAAACCATTGGCTTATGGGCCCAATTGGATAAATAAGTAATGACAATAATATAGAGCTTGGCGCCACTACACCCAATAAAAACTTTCTCGTTTTTAATAATGGGTAAAGCAAACCAGCTGTCAAAAAAAAGAGCACTATCAACAAGCCTACAGCTAAAGACAAACCAGCTGTCTTTAAACTTAAAAAGCTTAAACTACTAATAAGATCACTGTCTAAATATGAAAATGCTTTTGCCGATAATCCTTCTTTTAATACTGAAGACAGTAAGTAAAGTGAAGCCACCACCGGCACTATAAGCCCAATGCGCACACCAAAAGAAGAGATATCATAACTTTTAGAAGTTACACTTTGTTTTTTATTTCTTAGCAATACAAAAGACAACACAAGCACTATTAAAAACTGTAATAAGGCCAGTAGCGACGCAAGCCCATAATTAGACTTAATTTTAACAGCGTCATAAATTGCTATTTCCATACTATAGCTAGCCCCATCAAAAAATAAAGGTACAGACAAACTAGTAAATGAAAGCGCAAAAATCATAAAAAACAAAACAAGCACCTGATACCTTAAGTCATAATAAAAAATAGCCACTAAAGATTTCAACTGTGAAGCCCCTTCAAACAAAGAAAGCTGTAATTTACCCGAAGCCTCTTTTTGCATAAGGTAGTAAATACCCATAGAAGCGACTCCAATATTAAGCAGTATATGAGCTGAAACCGTCTGTAAAAACCCAGAGTACTTGCCCGCAAAAGTAAACCACTCCATAACAGCAATAATAACCACTAAGGTTGGAAGCATATTGGGAAGTAGATAAATAAAACTAAAAATGCTTTTATTTTTATTATTTTTTATAGATGCAATACCTAAAGCACCAATAAAGCCAAAAACAATAGCAATGCTAGCACTTAAAAAAGCTTGAGCTGTATTAAGGCTAACTATCCCAAAAATATCCATTACTACTTATTATTATTCCAAAATTGAAATGCTTCAGACTTTACTTTTGTAACTTCATGCCAATCAGGCCTAAGCTTTAGCTTTGGTAGTTTTTCAAAATCTGCATCAGCTTCTACATTTTTAACAACAGGGAACATATAGTTTTTATTACGTATAAACTTTTGAGCCCTTGGCGTAAGCATATACCTCATAAACTTTTTTGCGACCTGACAGTTTTTACAAGTTGCTGGCACGCCCATATATTCTACTTGGTAAGGGTGCCCCTCTTCTATTACAGCCACATTATGTGAAAAATCTTTCTCCTCTTTCATATGATAAATAAGAGAAGTTAAATAAGAGAATGTAGCTTTCACTTTACCTTTTTGAAAAAGACCATAAGACTTAGACCAACCAGGCGCTACATTAGAAGGCCTTTCTTTTAGTGGTGAATTTTCAGACTTATAACCCCACAATAAAAACTGAATACCTGCAGTACTGTAATTAGGGCCCGGGATGCTTAAGCTATTTTTATAAACATCATAAGCTTGGTTAAATGTTTTGTAGGTTTTTGGATTTTCAGATTCTTCAATAAAAGTCATAGGCGCCCAGTTGTAAGCCACTAACCCGTCTTTTGATATATTTTTAAAATCATCTATAAAATCAACGTCATATAAGCTGGGCTCATCCCATTTAAAATTAGCAAGTGCTTCATCAAAAGAAAATTGGTCTAAGCCCACAACAAAATCTATTTCTTTTAATTGTTTCAGTTGGCGCAACATAACTGACGACTCTTCAGCTTTAATAAATTCAACTACGCAGTTACATTCCTTTTGAAATTCTTTAATTAACGACGGACCCGGGCCAAAATTCCCCATAAATGTTGGGTACGTTAAAACTTTTAATCTTGGGCGCTCTGGCTGATTAGAGTGATCTAATCTATGAAAAGACCATAAAGTAATCGCCAAGAAGGCCACTGATGTAATAACTACTACAAAGAATAACAATTTTTTTTGTGCTGAACTCATAGCCCCTTTTACAATTTGACAGATAAGACTTCAAATGATTATTAGGGTTATATAAGGAGCAATTATGAGAAAATTTGCAGTTGTACTATCTGGTTGTGGTTATTTAGATGGGTCTGCCATCACAGAGGCTGTCAGCACCTACATAGCTCTTTCTGAGCTAGGCGCTCATTATGAAAGCTTTGCTCCTAACTCTGACTTTAGCTCTGCAAATCACAGCGACAATACCTCATCTGAAAACAGAAACGCCCTTACTGAGTCTGCCAGAATCACTCGTGGCCAAACAAAACCACTAGCCGATTTAAAACCTGAAAATTTTGATGCCCTTATTTTACCTGGTGGCTTTGGCGCTGCTCTTAACTTATCGACTTGGGGCACTGAAGGCTCTAAATGTAGTGTTAACGAAACCTTATCTTCTATAATTAAAAATTTTCATGAAGACTCTAAACCTATTGGCGCTATTTGTATTGCACCCGCTATCGTAGCAAAAGTTTTAGGAAAACATGAAGTCGCACTCACTATTGGCAATGATAAAGCTACCGCCACTGAAATTGAAAAAACAGGGGCCCTTCATGAGGACTGTGATGTTGCCGACTATGTTACTGACCGTGAAAATAAAATTGTAACCACACCAGCCTACATGTACGGTGATGCCAAACCTAGCGAAGTCTTCAAAGGCATTACTGGCTTAGTTAAAGAACTTTTTGAAATGGCTTAGATTTTAAGAGTATTTAAAATACTTAAATGTTCTTTTGACCACCATAAAGATTCAAATAGCTCTACTTCTTTTACGTAATCTAGCTTCTGCTTTGGTGCGTGAGAGCCATCAAAAGAAATTTCATCAACAGATTCAACAACTTTATCCACAAAACCATATTCTATAGCTTTTTGTGGACTAAAAATTTCTGTACTTTTAATAAGTTTTTTTAGCAAAGCCGCATCTACCTTTTGAGACCAGCGTGTAAAGCCTCCCCAGCCTGTAGATAAGTTTTGCTTAGACTGCCAAAAAGCTATCTTTACATCCGGTAAAGCGACCACTTTATCAAAACAGCTTAAAACTTCTAAACCACCACCATAAACATCACCATCAAGATAAGCTATTTTTTGGTGCTTAAACATATAAAGCGCATCTAGTGCCTCTAGTATTTTTCTATTAATGGCAACGCCCTGCTTTTTAGTTGTTAGCTTTTTATAGGCTTTCAAATCACCACCGGCACAAAAGATATTACGCTTTGGTGCACGCCCTGCAGACTGCCATAGCACTGGCTTTAGAGGCAGTTGTTTTAAAAGCTCTAGCAGCTCTTCTGCCGGCCCTTGGCCAAAGCTATTAGCCGCCTTAGTATTATCAAAAATTAGCTCGGTGTAATTTTCTTTTTCTGTAAATTTAAAAAACTTCATTACTTAGTTTTCCCTAATAGCATATTAAAAAAAGCATTTTTTTCTCTATCAGACCTTAATGAAACATGCTCTACATGGCTGCCTGGTTTATCCAAAAATAAACGCATACCCCATAGCCCTGTAGTCGAATTTGGCAATACTGAATAACGCATATCTATTAGGACACCGTCCTCACTAACAGAAACCCACTGATCGCTAAACCAACTAAATATTTTAATATCTCTGTACTGCAAACTATCCTTAGGTAAATGAGAGGCATCCCTGTCCAATACAAAGAGTTTTGCAGAGCTCCCTTTAATAACTTTTGTTTTTAAAGCTATCCTGGCTGCATCTACATAAACTTTATCTTTATGCTGATACATCGTTCTCCATAAAATAATATTCCCCAAAGATGGTTTTGCTGTAACTCTTGCTGGAGAATGCCCCCTAACAATAGCTTGCTTTATTGTAACCTCTTTTGCCCGCTGATGCTGAAACAATCCTAGCATCATATAAACACAACAATATGCTAAACCTATTTTAGCCCATTTATTATTTTTTTTAAAATAAGCTAAGGCTACAAAAATTATTAATGGAAATGTAAACAAGGGGTCAATAATGGAAATGCTATTCCAGGCAATGCGCTTATAACTAAAGGGCCACAGCAACATGGTGCCATAGGATGTGCAGGCATCTAAAATGGCATGCGAGGCATAACCAAAAAAAGAAAACTTATATAAATCCTTAAAAGACATATATTTTTTAGCAAACACCCATAAAAATAAAGCGCATAACAAAGCACCTATAGGAATAAAAACTAAGGAATGCGTAAAATGCCTATGGTACAAATACCCAAACATAGGATCTGTGGCCGACCTAAAAAACACATCAAAGTCAGGTGCTGTACCCGCAAAAAAGCCCACTAAAGTAGCTTTTTTTATATAGCTAGCCCTAGATTCTGAAGCCTGCGAAAAGCCCCCGCCTATTATCAATTGTGAAATTGAGTCCATATCAGAAGCAATATAATACGTTTTAAGCACCTATACACCCTTAAATGCCTGTAAAGATTTCGTGATATCTATGAATAAATAATGCGCTATGTCATATTATCCAAACACAAGGAGCCTATTAAAATGTTACGACTTAGCCTTATTCTTATATTTGCACTAGGCATAGCCCAGCTGGCCAATACTAGTGATGTTGGTAGCTATGGACAGGCTTCAATCAATAAAGCCATCAATATGAAACTAGAAACTAAAAAGACAGCTATAAATAAAGTGTTTGTTTCTGAAGAAGACATTGCTCAAGAAATTACTCGTGCTTTTAAAGATGGGCGTAAAATTAATAAACAATTAATAGAAAACTATAACCAAACTCTAGGCTCATGCGAAATTGATTTTAGCTGCGTGAAGTAATTAAAAGTTAATCAAAAAAAGCCTGGCACCTTAGCTGCAAGATAGATCAAAGCGCTCCATTCTTTACATTAATAAGCTCTTTAGTGTGACTCATGGTCCAAGTGTCCTCAGTAGCACCCCCTAATTGCCCGCAAGCACCCATTAGAAAAGTAGCTGGATTAACCCCAGCACCAGGCGGAAATAATGACGTAGCACACAAATCACCAACAACTACGCACTGTGTTCCGTAGCCTGCAATGTCTCCAGACAATTTTTCTGAAAAAGTTCTTCTGCAAATATTATGTGTTTCAAACATAATATTTACATTTACATACTGAGAAATACCATTAAGTGAAAATGGCTTAGTAACAGTCGATGCTGTCGATAAATCGCCAATCCTATACTGATATGCACCCTCTGGCAAAAAACCTAATGCAATTAGATTATTATAATATGTATTATGTTCTATTCGAAATATTTTTTGACTCGTATAGAGCCCTGCTAAATTTGATTTAGCTTCACTTTGCTTTGCCTTACGTTGAAACTTCTGGAACTGTGGTACTGCAACAGCTGATAAAATACCAATAATAGCTACAACTATCATCAGCTCTACAAGTGAAAAACCCTTATTATTCTGTAGCATACGCCCACCTTATCAAATGCTATTTAGCAAATAATAATCGGCACAAATCATTATTTGCTAAATAGCATTTCTCACATTAGTACATTCTTTTTTTAAATTCCTATATTGATACAAATATCTTTTCCACTACAACACCAAACAAAAAAATCTCTGTTTCACAGAGATTTTTTGTTTTTTAAATTACGCGCCGGGTTTCAAAAAGTAGCCTGGCACCTATCTATCCGCAGCAGGTTTCCACTTAAGACCTTCGTTGCCTTTCCAGTCACCACGTGGGCGATAAATTCTGTTTTGATCATACTGCTCAAACACATGAGACAACCAACCGCTTACACGAGAAGTTGCAAATATTGGAGTGTATAAATCTAAAGGGATACCCATGCTGTAGTAAACAGTTGCAGAGTAAAAATCTACATTAGGCAGTAAACCTTTTTCACTTGTTACCGTGTTATCTAAAATTTCAGACATTTCATAAAACTTACCGTTACCAGTTAGCTCTGAAAGGCTTTTGCTCATGCCTCTTAAGATTTTTGCTCTTGGGTCACCGTTTTTGTAAACTCTGTGTCCAAAGCCCATAATCTTTTCTTTATTAGCTAATGCTGTATTTACCCAATCTTGAGCTTTATCTACAGAACCAATTTCCATTAATGTACGCATCACTTGCTCGTTAGCACCGCCGTGAAGTGGGCCTTTAAGAGCGCCAATACCTGCAGTAATAGCCGAATAAATGTCACTAAGTGATGACGCAACAACTCTTGTTGTAAATGCAGAGCAGTTTAACTCATGGTCTGCATGTAAAATTAAACATGTATCAAATACTTTAACCGCTTCAGCTTTAGGCTCTTCACCTTTTAGCATGTATAAGAAGTTCCAAGCGACTGACTGTCCTGCTTTTGGAGCAACATAGTCTTTACCTTCACGAAGCCTTTGGAATAAAGCTACTAATGAACCCATTCTACCAGTTAAAGACATTGCTACTTTTTCTTGGTCAGCTCTGTCTGTTGATTGAGCGTTAGCATCCCATAAAGATAAAGTAGAAACCGCAGACCTTAACCAAGCCATCGGGTGAACATCTTTAGTTGGGAACTTTTTTAATAACTCAACAAGCTCAGGCTCTAAAGCTAAGCCACTGCTTAACTCTTTACTAAAATCTGATAACTCAGACGCTGTTGGCAGCCTGTTGTTCCATAATAAATAAATAACTTCTTCAAAACTTGAGTTTTCTGCTAAGTCTTCGATTGTGTACCCACGGTAACAAAGTGTTGCATCAACAATTGATGAAATCTTTGTTGTACAAGCCACAACTCCCTCTAAACCACGATCTAATGCTCCACTATATACTTCAGCCATAATAATCCTCTTTATGTAATTAAAAATTAATAATAGTTAATTTATCAGCAGCAGAGCCAAGGTAATACCCCTGACACATTGTTACGCCTAAGAATTATTCAAAGGGCCTGCTATGAGCCCGCCAGCTTTAAAACATTGCCCTTTACTGATGCAGTAACTACCGTTAAGTCCTGCTTGAGCTCCCCACCTTGAGAATGTTTTTTAACGGCCATCAAAATAGAATTCCTAAGCTCATGCACTCCCGAGGCAGCTCCCAAGGCACTTTGAAACAGCCTCTCAAGGCCAAACTCTTCACCTTCTAAATTTTGAACCTTAATTAATCCCGAAGAAACAAAAATGAGTTGGTCTTTTGGCTCTAAAATAAGTTGTGCCTCATTAATCTCATCATGAAAATCATTTGAAAACTCTGAAGACTCAACTCCTAAAGGAATCAGCTCTTTACCTCTTAAAATATAGCCCAAGCAAGAGCCCAGGCGGCTCACTTTGATTTGCAGAGTGCGCCTATCAATCGTTGCATATATCAACGAGACCCTATCAGCCTCACCCAATTCTTCTTTAAGCTCTTTTAGTAGGCTCATTAACATTTTTTTAGACGAAGTATATTTTGTCTTATCAAGCTCTTCAGAGCTCTTTAGCAAAACAGACAACAATAATGCCGAGGCAGAATGCCCAGAGCAACTAGATACAAACACTCCAAACTTTAGATTTTTCTTTTCATTGTAGATATCAAAATAATCTCCACCACTAATAAAACTTGGTAAAAACTTATGGCTAAAATCAAAACCTGGGATATTTGGGAGCTCAGTAGGAACCAATTGGTATTGGAGCTTCTGTAGTAATTTATAATGACGATTTATTTGAGCAATTAAGCTCTCTAAGCGCTTATTGGCACTTATCATTTCTTTCTTAAAGTTTTCAATAATGCGATCTTTTTGGACTAAATCAGCATTGAGCTCTTTAATTTTGTTTAGTAAAAATTGTTTATCGTTTTCGCTCACCTATAAAGGCTAGGCTCTCAACACAATATGTCAATGCCATCTCTACTGAGGTACTAATGCAAAGCTTAAAAAAGAACCGGACTTGAATATTTTTCATAGTTTGGTGTGATGAAGACAATGAATTTGAAAGAGCAACTTATCTGGGACCAATTAAATATAGAACTTAAATTGTTCTCTATAGATCCTGATCATAATCTTATTCATTTTTTATTAAAGCTTGAAAGCTTTCTAGAACCAGAAAATAATTTTTCTACTTTAGAAAACGAAATCACTCAACTTAGCTTTAATCTTTTTAGCCAATGTAAAGATTTGCCTGAAAACTTACAGATTAAAAAACTAAATGAATTCTTTTTTAATGAGCTTCAATTTAAGATTGGAAAAAAACAACCCAACTTACTCTTAAGCCAACTTTTAAAGTCTAAAAAAAGCTCTGCCATTACCATCAATGTTCTTTACTGCTTTTTTTGTACGCGTCTTAATCTAGCAGTTTTCCCAATAAACCTAAGCTCTAGTGTTTTAAAGTGGGTACGCGGAGGCAAATCAAGCTATCTCAATCTAGAAAATAATGGAAAGCTTGCCACCGAAAAAGATTTAGTAAAGTTTTTAAATAAGTCTGAGAGCCAAAAAGATATGTTTGAAATATCTAGCCAGTGCGACCAGCTTGATGACTACCTTGACCAGCTTTGTCAGTCTTACGAAAAAGAAAACAATTATTTCGCAGCCCTCTCTTGCCTTGATCTTTTATTGCAAGGGAAACCAAGCCACTTGCCAACTTTAAAAAAGCGATCAGCATTAAAGCAAAAACTAGGCCTCAACAAAGAGGCGCTAAAAGACTTTAATACCTATGCTTCATACTCTGAAATGAACACAAGCGACAAAGAACGCCTTATAGAGCTTACAGAATTAGCTCATGGCGATATTCATAATACTTCAACAACAATACACTAATAGATTAATTAAATTTTTTAATAAAGGTTTCTAGGCTTTTTATGCGCCTTTCCTCTTTATAGCTATCCGTAAAGCCAATAGAATTAGACCTCACCTCAGGGATTAGGTTGGTTGAAATAACCTGCTCTACAACCTTGTCTTCATAAATATTTTTTTGCTTTTTAACAAACTCTAAAGTTTCAGGACTTAAGTTATTATAACAATAAAGTAGCGAGTTGCCGATTTGGGCTAAATTATCACTAAAACCCATAATTCTTTTTTCTAAAAACACTCTGTTATCAGAAAAGTTAAGGAAGCTTTTATTTCTAAAAAAATCATTAAGCTCGCTATCAATATTCCATAAGACTTTAGAGTATCTCTCTAGCTTTTTTTCAGCGTTATCATTTTTTTGGTCTGACTCTAGTAAAATTTCAAACATGCTACTTACTAGCATGGCTGACTTTTTAACTTCTTGAGTCGCCTGTGCTCTCATTAAAGACGAGGCTGACTGAAAAGAGCTCCCTATAAATAAAAGCTTTTGGTTCTCTTTAGCTACTGGCTCCTGTACCAGCCAAGCCACAAAAGATCTAGATACGAAAAAAAGAGGTATTGTAAAAATCAAAAACAATAAGCCAACGGCAATATCAACTAAAGGCAGTAAGTAGATAGCATCTATATAAGAAAATAAGTCATTTATAAGACCTCTGAAATTAAAAAATACAATCAAGCACAAAATATTTACAACAGCATAACAAAGCGTGCGCCCCAAACAGAATTTAGCCACCTCAGTTTTTAGCTTCATGCCCAATAGTGACGACGGCACAATAGACCCAAAATAGGAGCCTGTCATAACAGGTATAACAAAAGCAGTATGCATATAGCCTGCCTTGTAAAGAGCCATACAGATAAATAATGCCGACCACGAGGATCTAAAAAATAAGCCTAATATAAACCCCAGCAAGGAAAACCCTATCCAAACTGAAAATACATGCAGGCTTGTTTCTTGTAACTCAAAAAAGGCAAAACCAACTTCTGGTTGAGTTGCTAAACCCCAGCCTAGTACTTGAAATGAGGACACCAATAAACCAATAGAAAATAAATAATGGCCAATCAATTCAAGCTGTTTTACTTTCAAGTAATAAACAAAATAAAAACCTATTGCAAAACATAAAAAACCTAAAGACCCCCACTCGAATATTAATGTCCATATTAGTAGCTTAGAAGATAGAAGCACACCGGCTAAAAATACAAAGGCCTGCTCTTTACTGACAAGGCCAGAGTTCACAAAGCTTATACATGAAGAATACAAAGTCCCTCTGGATGGTATGAGTGCCCCCACCCTAAAACCCAATAAATAGTTTCTAACTTGAGACACCTGTATTTTATCAAAAAATGAAGAAAAGAACTTTGAAAAAATAATTTGATTAGCGCCAGTAAAGGCACGCTTAGCAATTAAAGAAAAGAAAGTTTGAGAGCAAATAAAAGCACTCAAGAGTATTGCAGCATTCCAATCAAACAGTAATGACATAGAGCTATTTTAACGCTTTAGTTATTAGTATACAAATCATACCTAACACTCTTGCCTGTAAAACTATGCGCCACTAGCTTGTCTTTAGGCTGCTTAATAGGCCTTTTGACTACTACTCTTGGTATGCCTAGCCCTTTTGCCCATTCTATAAATTGACTCTCAGTTGATGAATCCACAGTGAAGCTTTCATTAATTTTTCTAAAAAGCTGCATATCTTTTTTAGGTAATGCTGATTTATTCACATGATGAAACATTGGGTCTATATAAATGACATCAGCATCTGTATCATTCACTTCTAAACTATTACCAAAAACTAAATTTAATCCAGAAAAACTATCGATGCTTTTAGTAGCTACGCTTATAGCTGATTTTGAAAGCTCATACACAAGAGGCTGAATTTCAAAAGCTGTCACTTCATGGCCCAAGAGTAACATTTTATGGCTATCTTTAAGGAGACCAGCCGTCGCATCTAATATTTTTTTAGAACCCTTGCCAATTGCTTTAGCAAAAACAGAGCCTTCAAGCTTGAAGTATTTTTTTGAAAAATCAAAACCTACGCCCTTTAAATCTTTATAATCGACGCAAAGCCCATCTTTTGCTTTTTTTAAGTAAAAGGCCTCTTTGTTACCTTTTTGGCTGACTATAGGCCAACCATGAGAGGCTGATATCTCATGAGCCCATTGGCTGTCATCATCATCAGCAAGGATAAAAATCACATTAGATCCAAAAACTGATTAAAACAAAAGTACTTAATAGAACATGAAGATCAACAACTCTGTATCTTAAGCTTTCTAAGTCTGAAGACAAAGGAGACCGTGAACCCAATATAGTCCTAAGAATACCCCAGCAATAAAAGCCATATGGAAACAATAAAAACAAAGCTATAGAGGCTGTGCTAAATGAATACATGAAACCAGCAAACAAGGTCCAATTAAGAAACAATTGATAACCTATAAATTTTTTAGCCTTATCAAAACCTAAATAAGTCACTAAATTTCTTTCTCCAGAACGAGAATCAGCCACTATATTTTCTAGTTGCCTTGCTTGCATAATTAAAAAAGCAAGCTGCCCAAACAACAAACTCAATGCCCACTCTTTTGCGCCCATTGGGCTACCAAGGACACTAGTGAAACCAAAGACAATTAATGGTCCAAAGCAAATAAAAGCTAAAATTTCTCCAAAACCTATGGCTTTAAGGTTAGGCCCATTGAAGCTGTAAATTAAAACGAGTAAAGAAATAAAAAGCACTGAAGCTATAAATATGAGCGGCTGGTTAATTAACACGAAAAATCCAACTGCAGCACCCATGCCAAACATAATTACACCCAAAGATTTTACAAAGTTAGCTGGCAACCAACCTTTTTGAATCACTTGACTGCCGCCAAGTTGGTTCACCCTATCAGAGCCACCCATATGGTCTTTATAATCATTCAGTGCAAATACTGCCGAGTGAAAGCAAAATAAAGAAAGCAATGAAAGGCCCATATATAAGATATCAACAGACTGTCCCTTAGAGAAAGCATACCCAATGCAAGCGATTGCGGGCCCAAAAGAAAGGCTAAGCCATTCAACCCTAAAAAGCTTACCTAGTAATAATATTATATTAGGTAATTTAATTTGATCTTTTTCAAATATTAAAAAAGTAACTTTCTCGTTCTCAGTATTTGCATAAAAAACTTTTTGAGGAATAGCACGCTTATGACTTGAAAAAGTGCCATCTAAATAGGATTGAAACTCTTTGTCTTTTTTTAATACTGTCACAAATTCAGGAGTACTCATTTTTGTTTTCTCCAATACAATAATTCAGGTAAAGGCTTTAAGTTTTCTATTAAAGCTTTTGGCGCATGCTGAGAAAGCTCCAGTAAATAATGATTGTATTTAGCAATAAGCTCTTCATTCTCGGCATCAAACTGCGAGAGTTTGTCTATAAAATAATTTTTACCAACAACATTGTAAATATCATCTAATGTTTGAACTTTTTTATAGTCTTCAACTATAGGCCTTGAAAGCTCAGACAATAAATAAGCAGAAAAAGAATTCATATAGCCTGACTTTAAATCACCCAAAATAGCCTTACCTTCAGCATTCCTAATATCAAAATCTAATAAGTCATCACTTCTTTGAAATAATAAGCCAAGGATTACTCCCAGTTCGTTTAAAATTTCATAAATCTCTTTAGACTTATTTTCTTGAGCAATAAAAGGAGCCACCAAACACCACTTAAACAATGATCCTGTTTTTAACTTATGCACTTGATCTAGCTGAGACGCTTTAACGCTCCAGTCATGAACCAAAGAATCTTGTATCCACTCACCCTCTAGTAAGTCTGAAATAGTTTGAGCTGTTTTTTGAATTAATTCTAAATTGCCATAAGAAGATAAATTAACCATAACTCTAGCCAATAAATAGTCACCAGCAAGGACAGCATACTCTGGAGTATACTTTAGCCAAGCCGCTGTTTTATTTCTCCTTAATGCAGACCTATCAATAAGATCATCATGTAAAAGAGAGGCGTTATGGATAAACTCAATAGTTTGGCATAAAAGAAGAAGAGTTTTTTTATCTATACCCAGAGGCTCAGCTACAAAACTTACTAACTTAGAGCGGAAGCCTTTACCGCCAGTAAATAAATCATCATACAAACCATTTAACTTAGGTAAGTATTTTGGGAAATCGCTCGACTGATAATATTTTAAACTCATTGTTCTTGTTTTAATAGATTTGGTACCTATGGTAAAGCCATAGTTATTATGCCTGCACGAGCTACGCCTAGATTAACCCTAAGGCTTCAATAATTTTTGGAATCTGTGGTTTACCCAATGCTGACCTGGGTATTTCAGAAAGTTGGTAAATTTTACTGACCCTATTTGGTCCCTCCGCATTTAAATTATAAGCCTCAATACGGGCTGAAACCTCACTAAACACACTGCTTTCAGATATAACAATTAATCTATTTTCTGTACGACCATCTTTAACAAAAGCTAATTCTATTTTTTGCGCCCATTGAGGATAGTTTTTCAATAACTCTGATTTGATCTGCTCTTTATCCACCAAAACACCTAATATTTTTTTAGATGATGAGTCTCTACGCACTGATATTAACTGATTGGACTCTATAATAGCTTTATCTGAAGTTAAAAAATCATGCTCTCGTTTTTTGATACTTTTTTTTAGGGGGCAGTAATAACCTTCAAATAAGAAATCACTTTTTATTTTTAAAAACCCCTCATTATTTATGCTTGGTCTAACATGACTTAAAAAATTTAATGCTGGGTAAGCATAAGAAGCCAAGCTCTCTAATGAGGCTGTTGCTACTTGAGAGCCCGCCTCAGACAAACCGTATGTTGGAAGAATAGGCCAACCTAAATCTCTGGCTTTTTTATAAAGGCTAGAACTGATGGCGCCGCCCCCTACAAGGACAAATCGTATATGTTGAGGTGCTTTTAGATTTTTCTCTACTAAATCATAAACTTGAGTGGGCACCAGCGAACTCACTGTGGCTTTTTTAATTTTTTTAATAAATACTTCTGGGTTCCATTTTTCTTTACTTGAGATAATTTGAAAGCCTGCGCTATAAGCACGAGCGCCTACTGATAAAGAAGCTACATGATGAGAAGGTAAGACATCAAGCCAAGTATCTTTAGCTGTCATATTTAAAAATTGATTGGCAGATTCAGCAGCTTTTAAAAATTTATTTTTTTTATAAGCTATCCATTTAGAATCCGCCGTACTGCCTGAAGTCTGATAAAATATAAAATTATCTTCAACATCTAGTCCCAAAGGCTTAGAGGCTCCAACCCAAATATTATCTCTGCTGCTAAACAGTGAGCTATGCATTTAAAATTTTCCAAGGAAGCTTTTCTAAATCTGAACTAGAGCCAAACCCTATATCTTCTTTTGGGACAATGTGTGGGCCTTTAACTTCGAAAGGCTGAAAGTGTGCATCCCACTCGAATTGCTCTCCTGGTAAAAATCCACAGTCCATAAGCTTATCTTTAATAAAAAACTGTAACTTAATCGCCATGGCCATAGCTGATAAAATACCAAAAGGATGATCCATACTATGTGTCACTACGAAGTGAAGGTTTTTACTTTTTACCTTTTTAAGTCTTTCAATAATATTATATCGACCAGGCTTTAACACCATGACATCTGCAGCTAGGTTTTCGAAATCTATATCTAATGCACAATTATCAATTGCTAATTTTACGCCAAAAGACTGCAAATGGCTCCACTCTTCATCATTATAGTTACAAATATCTTCTACAAATTGGATCTTAGATTTAGCCTCCGCTGACAGCTGACTTAAAAAAGCTTTAGCTTGTTCAAAACTTAAAAGATTATTAAAATCAAATCTCCATAACAAATTGGATCCCGCACTCAATTGCTCTATGGTTTCAATATTTTGAGCAGTCGCTAGATCAGACTTTATCTTAATAACCTTAAATCCTTCTTTTTCTATAGCTTTTAAACTCTCAATTGTAAGTTCATCCAAGCTAGAAATAAGCTTATGGTTTCTTAACATAAAACCTGAGGCCAATAGATCCGTATCGTTGCTACGCGCCTGCGCATCCAACATAGAAAGAGTCATAGCATTTTTCACTAAGTCTGAAGGTTGGTCTAACAACAAACCCTCCATCTGAAAACTTAATGGTGCGTCTTTAAAAAAAGGTTTTGGACAAATATCAGCGTAACCAAATTGCCCAGGCTTCCATTCACAACCTATAATACAACCTTCTTGGTTAGATACAGTTGATTTTGACCGGTTGAGAGGCTTTAAGCCTTTTAAATCATAATTATATATTTTTATACTAAGTGGTAACATCAATTATTAATCCTACACAAAATAATAAACTATAGATAATACAAATCTTTGAAGACTCTGCTAAATACTGGTTATACCTAGACGAAGGCTCTTCTTTAAACAGCTTAACAACTAGCCTTAACACCAAAAGAAAGGCTATCAATGGCAGAAAAGCCGCCCACTTTAGACCTTGGCCCCACCAAAAAAAACTACAAGAAAATATAGCCACGTAAATAAAAAGCACTTCATAGCGACTAAAAGTTAAACCAAATCTAGCAGCCAATGTCATTTTATTCACTTTTTTATCTTCTTTATAATCACGCATATTATTAATCACAATTAATACTGTTGCTAAGAGCCCTGCCTGCAACCCAGCAATAAAGCTAATTAAATCATACTGGCCTGCTTGCAAATAATAAGTACCGCCGACAGCAACAAAGCCAAAAAAAATAAGGACAAATAAATCACCTAGTCCCAAATATGCTAAAGGAAAGGGCCCACCCGTATAACCATAAGCAAAAAATAAAGAAAGTAAGCCAACAAACAATATAGGCATACCCCCTTCAAGCACCAAAGGGATAGACAGCAAAGCCGCTAACAACAAGCAACCATAAGCCATTTTCATAACATGTTCGTAAGTATAAACTCCTGATTGAATCATTCGTTTTGGACCTAAGCGTGTTTCTTTGTCTGCACCTTTTTTAAAGTCCTTAGCATCATTTATAAAATTTGTAGCAATCTGTATTAATAGCGCTGCCAATAAAGTTAGTAACATTATTGTTTTATTAATAGAACCAATACTCACAAAAGCTAATGTCGTACCAATAGCTACAGGGACTACTGCAGCTGATAAGGTTTTTACTCTTAAAGATAATAAAAAAGGCCTAAGTTTCACTAGATAAAACCCCATCTACCATATCTTTACACCAATGCTCTGGACAAAAAAGAGTCCTATGGCCAATACCGCTTAGGTATTTAAATTTACCATTTAATGATTTTTGCATTTTCTTATAAAGCTCAGTGTACTTTATGTCTTTATCACCACAAATCCAATGGTGCTTATCCAGCTGCTCTTTTGGAATAATAATTTGAGCGGGCGACCATCTCTTAAAAGCTAAAGAGAGTTTATCTTTATTGTAGTTTTCAGATTTTCTTAATTGGAGATCATCATGTTTAAAAACATCAAGGGTCTGCCACTCCTCAAAAGCACTGTTAAAACCAGAGTCCCTAGAGAATTTATCAGCCCATATATTGTCCCAATTTTTTCTTTCTAAAACCAAGCCATCAACATCTTTCTCAGGGTAATGAAATTTAGAAATACCTGGATGAACCGACAATAAATGCATTGATTTTACAGGATGAACTCTTTCCTGATTCAACTTTAAAGCTAATCTTCCACCCATAGAATAACCTACGAAATGAATGGTCTCACTTTTTGAATTTTTAGAAATATACTGATTAAGCTCATTCCACGTGTTTAAGGGCGACAACTGACTTTTTCGAGAAAAATAATCCATAAAAAGACATTGAGTTTCTTTAGCAAAGCCTGCCGGCAAGAGTCTTACCAGTAAATCCCAATCTGAAGGCTGACCCAGAAAACCTGGGAAAAAAACAATGCTTCTTTTAAACATGCAGACTATCCAAAAAGTTTATAGTTTGATTATTATCAATGACACATTCTATCACTATAGCCTCTTCGTTATATTTTTTAAAACCCTCTGAGTCAGTGACTAAATGATAATCCATATTAAACATTTGAGCCCACGGCTTAAACGATAAGCTATGATTATTTTCTAAACTTTCTAGTAATTTATTGTCTTTAAAAATTTTTGAAAAAATCTTGCCACCGCCATTATTAATAACAACAACTCTAAGCCTAACATTTTCTAAAGACTGATGAGCCCACAAAGCCTGCATGTCATACAGTGCCGACTGGTCTCCCACAACAACCCACAAATCCTTACCAGCTTCAGCACAACCCATAGCCGTAGAAATAAGCCCATCGATACCATTAGCACCCCTATTGGCATAAATTTTTTGTTTCTTTTTTGTTTCCGCAAAATCATCCCAATTTCTAATGACCATACTGTTTCCTAAAAAAACAACAGAGTCCTCTGGAATAATACTTGATAAATAATAAATAAAACTGGGCTCTGCTAGAGGGTATTTCTCATAATTATAATTTAAGCTTTTAAGCCCATCGTTCACTCCATCATTAATTTCACCAGGAACATTTAAAGAACTTATTGGCCTAGCACTTTCTTTAATTCTAGATAAACCTGAAAAAATAGCCTTAGAAAAACTCTTTACTGGTAAGTTCGATTTCTCTAAGTCTCTCCATAGCCTGATAGTGGGCACCGAACCAATTCTTATAATGCTATCAAATACTGACTCAACGTAGCTTAAAGACAATTGGCTTGAGTGAATCTTTAATTGATTAATTTCTGGCTCACTCTTTAAATTTGAAGAGGACTCCAGATAAGACATTAAATTATGTTTTTTTAAAAATAAAGCTACCGACTCTCGCTCATCATGAGTTAGAGCACCAACTATAACTAAAGGCTTTTTAAAGAAGCCTTCCGCACTCACTTTACTTACTACTTGCTTTGTTTTTTGACCAAGCAACGGCTCATCAAACCCAATATTAATATGAACTTGCCCGCTTAACTGATTAAGCTGAGTCTCGCCCTCTAAATCGTACTCATGAGTGGCAAAACCAGAAAACAAATGAGCTTGATCAATAGCCTGAGGCGCGCCAGAGCCTCTAAAGCTCTTAGGCCTATCAGCAGAAAGTATAATTATTGGAGTTGCACTATAGTAAGCCTCAATAAAAGCAGATAAACATTCAGAAACAGCAGTACCTGATGTAGTGACTACAACAGCAGGTTTATTAGTTTTTTTACCTAAACCCAAAGCAAAAAAGCTTGCACTTCTTTCGTCAAAAAAATGATGCGTGTTAATAGCTTCTGTAGATTCAATAACTGAAAGTAGCGGTGCGCAGCGCCCACCAGGACAAATCACAAAATCAGTTACACCAAAAGCAACAAGCTGATTAATAATTTTCTTTGAGGCCTCTAAATTTGTCATAACTCTTTCATTCCAATAGATTCTTTAACCGAGTTTCTTTTTAAAACAAGCTCTGTCCATTCTTTACCACAGTCACTCTGCTCTACAACCCCACACCCAGAGCCGATATAAAGCTGCCTCGAGTCCCATTGCAAATTTCTAATAGCAACTGCTATCTCCAGACTATCCTCAAGCAAGACGCCAAAGGGAGCTCCATAAATTTCTCTATCTAGCTTTTGTCTTATTTTTTTCATTTCAGGCTTCCAAGATTCTACTCTTGGAAACAAGCCTAAGGCAGCTGTAGGATGTAATGATTTTATCATGGAGCCGACAAGATCTTCATATTTTTTTTTGCTACCCAACTGATTATTTAGCTGGTTACCTAACCCACTATCTAATTGAGCCGAAATCAAAGTCTTTAAGTGCTTTAAAGACTTTAAAACAACTTCTTTGGTTTGTGATGTTTCTATTTTATTCGCAACAGCACTTAGTTGTCTTTTTATATCCTCAACAACAAGGCCATGCTCGTGCATCTCTTTAGCATCTTCTAATAGATTCTTACTAGAGTCTGCAGAGGCCGTACCCGCCAAAGCCATAGTTTCAAAACAATTATCTTCTATTTTAAATAAAACTTCAGGCGTATAACCAATAATACCTTTTTGTTGATCCCAAAAACCATATAAAGAACCCTCATGCTTTAAAGAGAGTAAACTAAACAAGCAAGATGAAAGCTCGTCAGCAAGCAAAGGCCTCATAGAGGTTTCATAGACGATAGGAACCATTTTATCAAAATTAGATTTTTTTATTTTTTCAAAATACTGATTAAAAATTTTCTTTTCAGGTAGCAACCAATCTCGTACTGGGTTTATTTCTTTTAACTTTTTTCGAAGATCAGACTTATCTAATATAATATTATTCTCATAGTTAACAAAAGGCGACGCCTCTTCGAGATAAAAATCAGTATGATAGTAGCTTGGATAACTCTTGATTTTTGAACTTTTCACAGCTTGCCCCCAGGAGATAATCACCTTTGGACTTCCCGCTTTGGAAAAAATAGCTCCTGAATTCAAAAATTTATTAACATCCAAAATAAGCTCTCCTGCTTCAGTTTAATAATAGTACTATTTGAGAATAAATTCTACGACTAAACCCTATTATCCTTGCTTGCCTTCTCTGTTCATAATAAAAAACACCTATGAGTAAAAAGACAACGACCTTTAAATTAGGAAATACCACAATCGGAGATGGAAATTTTGCAGTTATTGCAGGGCCTTGTTCAATTGAATCTGAAGAGCAATTACTATCAACAGCTCAATTTGTTAAAGAGCATGGAGCTTGTGGCCTAAGAGGTGGAGTTTACAAACTAAGAACTCGCCCCGGCACTTTTCAAGGACTAGGACAAGAAGCCTATAATTACGTAAAAGTAGCTAAAGAAAAAACTAAGCTTCCATTTGTCGCAGAAATTACGGACCCAAGACAAGTGAGTGAGCTTTATGAAGTTTGTGATATGTTTCAGGTCGGCGCTCGCAATATGCACAACTATGCTCTTTTAAAAGAGCTTGGTAAAATTGACAAACCTGTACTTTTAAAACGAGGATTTGCAGGGCTTATTTCTGAATGGATTTACGCTGCAGAATATATCCGCATTGAAGGCAATAACAGCGTTGCTCTTTGTGAGCGTGGCATTCGAACTTTTGAAACGGCCTATAGAAATACTTTTGATATTAATGCCATCGCCTATATAAAAAAACATTCAGACCTCCCTATTATTGCAGATACTTCACATGGGACTGGCGAGCGTGAACTCGTTAGCCCTGTAGCCTTGGGTGCACTAGCTGCAGGAGCTGACGGGCTGATTGTTGAAGTTCACCCCAATCCAAGTGTTGCAAAGTCAGATAAAGACCAAGCTTTAACATTTGATGACTTTAAAACTTTAATGAGTAATCTAAACACAATAGCCAAAGCCATGGGTAAAGAAATTACTTTATAAAAAGAGGAATGAATGAAACACACAGAGCCAAAACCAGAAAAAGTACAAAATTTATTTGGAAGCATTGCAAAAACTTATGATACAGCTAACGATGCTATGACTTTTGGAATGGCTAGGCTTTGGAGAAGAAAACTAGTGAAAGTTTCTGGCGCCAAACAAGGTGACTCTATCTTAGATTGTGCTACAGGCACAGGCGACCTAGCTATTGATTTTAAAAAAGTTGTTAAAGAAGGGGCTGTAATAGGATCTGACTTTTCTCCTGAAATGCTTTCTTTTGCTGGCCCTAAAGCGAAAAAACAAAATTTAGATATTTTATTTGAAATTGCCGACGCCACACAACTTAAGTACTCATCACAACAGTTTGATATAACAAGTATCGCTTACGGCATAAGAAATGTAGGCAGCCTAGAAAAGGCCTTTTCAGAATTAGCCCGCGTTACTAAACCTGGTGGCAAGGTAATGATTTTAGAAACAGGTACGCAAAAAAACCCAATAGTACGTACTCTTATTTCTTTATATTTCACAAAAATAGTACCTATTATTGGAGGCCTTATATCTAAAGAGAAGTGGGCTTACGATTACCTTAATGACACCTCTAGAAATTTCCCCGGAGGAGAAGACTTTGCTCAACTCTTAAGAGAGACCCAGCTTTTTTCTGAAGTAAAATGTAAAACTCTTATGCTGGGTGCCAGCTATATTTACACTGGCGTAGTAAAATAAACCTTCTATATAAAAAATAAATTCACATATAGTATATTTTTAATAACCTCTACTTAACTATCATAGGTCTATTTATTTGATTTGCATCTTAGACTCTCTATGAAACAAATCATTATACTCCTGCTACTTCTTAGCCCATTACAATCTGTCGCTAAAGACTACTTTATCACCCAAGGCGAAAGCCTCTACCTACCCGTATCGCCCTCGTCACGTATTATAGTAGGTAATAGTAATATTATTAGCATTAAAGACTTGGGCAGTAAGATAAAAATATCAACCAAGAAAAAAGGCTTTTCAGCTTTAAAAATTGGGCTAAAAAGCCATAATGTTTATAGCGTAAATACCTTAGAAAAAGATCTTTACTATAAGCTACAAGAACTCATGAAAACCTTTAAGGGCTTAAAACTTAAAATGCTTAACAAAGAAGTCACTATTGAAGGAAAACTACTAAGGGTTTCTGATTATATTAACATTAAAGACCTAGCTGCTACTTCAAAACAGCCTTTACGTTGGAGGGCAAGGCCTCATAAAAATATCATTAAACCCTTTAATAAATACATTAAAAATGAACTTTTAAAATTTGGAATTGAAGCTCACTCTATTGAAAATGGTGCTGATGTATACCTACATAAAGACTATAAAAAATTGAGCCTTGAAAAGAAACTGCCTGGCATAAATTTTTATTACCTTAGCCACACACCCAAGCTTAGTAAAAAAATTAAAACAAAACTCTATTTTTTAGAAATGAGTCGATCGGCACAAAAAAAGCTAGGTGTTAACTGGGAGCAAAGTTTAAAAAAACAGCTATCGCCAACAACGACTACTACTGGTGCTCTTACCGCTTTTATCAGCGCACTTGAAGATACTGGCAATGGTCAGCTTTTAGCTAAACCTCACATTATTACAAATTCTGGAACCCAAGGTCAGTTTTTAGCTGGTGGCGAATTCCCAATTAGAAGCTACAATAGTGAAAACTCAGGAAGCATCAGTTGGAAGACTTACGGCATACAGCTTAATATCACTCCAACATATTATAAAAATAAAATTCATATAGATATTCATTCTGAAACCTCTAACATTGATCCAAGCACTAGTATTGATGGCATACCGGGCCTTAAAACTAATAAAGTCACGTCCACTATCACCCTTAAGAATAAAGCCATTAGTGTTTTATCTGGCGTTTATAAATTAGAGCATATGGAAGGTGTTAAACAAATACCCATCCTAAGCAATTTGCCCATACTCGGAGAACTCTTTAAAAGCCATACCTTCATGAAGCGTGAAAGCGACCTTGTCATTTTAGTGCAAGCAGAGGTTTTATGAGTATTGATAAACAGCGCAAAGCTTATAACGAGTTAAATAATGAAATAAATAAAACAAGCCCATCTGTTTTTTCAAATTTTGAAAAATTCAAAAGCTCTGAAATACTTATAAAACAAAATATTAATAAAATTTCTAAAAATTATGACGATAAAACTATCGCAGCTATTTCTCGCGAAAGCCTTGGCTATGGCCCACTAGAGGGTTTAATTGATAACCCAGATATTACAGAGATTATAATTAATAGTTATAATGAGATTTTTTTTGAAAATGATAGAAAATTTGAAAAACATTCTCAAGTTTTCTCAACACCAGAAAGCTACTTGCAATTTATCAGAACACTTTCTTCTGAAGCTAATATAAAACATGACATCAATACGCCTTTTAGCAATGGGCAGTGGCAAAATTTTAGGGTGCACTTAATTGCACCTCCACTAGCAGCAAACACACAACTTACCTTAAGGCGCATCAAAGAAAACGGCTGGGACTTAGAAAGCCTTATAAATAACAGCCTTATGACAGCACCACAGGCTGAAAAGTTAAAAACATTCTATAAAGATAAAAAAAGCTTACTTATTATTGGCCCGACAGGCACAGGCAAAACCTCACTTGTTAATTCGCTACTTAAGCTCTCAAAACCTTTAGAACGTATAGTTTGCCTTGAAGATACCGACGAAATTAAATTACCAAACACATTATCCACAAAGTTACTCACAAGAATGGATCTCCATAAAAGGCTTCAAGATTTTGAGCTTTCTGATCTCATTATTCAATCGTTAAGAATGCGGCCAGACAGGCTTATATTAGGCGAAGTCAGGGGCAAAGAAGCAAAAGATTTATTAATGACATTCTCTACAGGGCACAAAGGCGGTATAGCTACCTTGCATGCTGAAAACCCCAAGCAAGCTTTATGGCGCCTAGAAATGTTAGTACAAATGGGCGCCCCTTCATGGAGCAATGATGGCATTAGACGGCTTATTAAACTGGGCATAGATTATGTTATTACCCTAGGCTTTGAGGGCAATAAGCGAAAGCTTACTGGCATCCATAAAATACAAAGCCTAGAACCAACAGGATTTTTATTTAAAAATGAAACTTAATCTTTTTTAATAGTCCTAATGCCTAACTCTAACAATTGATCACGGTCTACCGCGCTTGGCGCCGAACTCATCAAACAAGTAGCTTTAGCTGTTTTAGGGAAAGCAATTACGTCGCGGATAGCGTCTGTGTCACATAAAATCATAACAAGCCTATCCAAGCCCCATGCAATACCACCATGTGGAGGCGTTCCATAGCTTAAAGCCTCAATAAAGAAACCAAATTTCTCTTTAGCTTCATCTTCTGTTAAGCCTAACGATTTAAAAATAGCCTTTTGTTGATCTTGCTGATGGATACGAATACTTCCGCCCGCAATCTCATGGCCATTACAAACTAAATCATAAGCCTTAGCTTTTAAATCATGAAAATTCTTAGTGTTATTAGCAACTAAGTCACCTGCAGAGTCTGCATCAGGAGCTGTAAACGGATGGTGACAAGCGACCCAGCGGCCTTCATCTGGCGCATAATCAAATAACGGAAAGCTTGTGACCCAGCAAAAAGAGTCTTCAACTCCTTCTGTAACTTTTAACTCTTTACCCAAATGGCTTCTTAAAAACCCTAATGAATTTAAACAAGTTAATTTATCATCAGCCACTATTAAAGCCGCTCCAGATTTTTCAACACCACAAGCCTTTAAAACTTCCTTTAGCTTATCTTCACTAAAAAACTTAGAAACTGGAGACTGTAGTTTTCCGCTTTCATCAATTTTAATCCACACCAAACCTTTAGCACCCATTTGCTTGGCACTTGCTGTTAATTTATCAAACTGAGTACGGCTGTAGTGACCTATACCCTCTACCCCAAAACCCTTAATGTAAGCGCCTCTTGAGATAACATCTGAAAATACTTTGAAGTCTGTGCCTTCAAAATTAGGCTTTAAATCAATAAGCTTCCAAGGAATTCTTAAGTCAGGCCTATCAGATCCATAATCTTCCATAACGTCGTCATACTTATAGATAGGAACCTTAGGGATATCTTTACCTTTAAATTCTTTCCATAGTTTTTTTAATAACTTTTCGTTAACAGCCATCACATCGTCTTCATCGACAAAGCTCATTTCAATATCTATTTGGCTAAACTCTGGCTGGCGATCTGCACGCAAATCTTCGTCACGAAAACAACGAGCAATCTGAAAATATTTATCAAAACCAGAAATCATTAATAACTGTTTTAAAGTTTGCGGGCTCTGAGGAAGTGCATAAAAATCGCCATGGTTAACTCTTGAAGGCACCAAGTAATCACGCGCGCCTTCTGGAGTGCTTTTATAAAGTATAGGTGTTTCAATTTCTAAAAAGTCTTCTTCTGTTAAAAACTGCCTCACCATTTGCATCGTTTTATGGCGAGTAATCATATGTGATTGTAATTTTTTAGAGCGTAACTCTAAGTATCTATATTTTAATTTTAAACTCTCAGTTACCTTTTCATCACTAATTTGAAACGGAGTTGTTTCAGCAGCAGATAAAATATCAAATTCTTCTGCTATAATTTCTATAGCACCTGTTGGTATTTTTTTATTTTCCATGCCCTCCGGCCTCTTATTGACCTTGCCTTTAAGAGCCACAACATACTCAGTCCTGACATCTTTTGCCGAAGCTTGAGCCGCTTGCTGAGGGTCAAGAACCACCTGCACTATACCTTCTCTGTCTCTAAGGTCTATAAAAACCAGGCCACCATGATCACGCCTTGTATCCACCCAACCCATAAGGACAACAGTTTCGCCGGCATTATCTGCTGCAAGCCTGCCGCAATAATGAGTTCTTTTTTCTTTAGATACAAAGTTCACAGTACACTCCTTAGACATATTGAAAATTAAGACCACATGAGGTTATAATGACCCATGCCAAAAATCAATTTATCTCATAGTTCAAAACTCAGTCCAGAAGAAGCTTTTGAAAAAGTTTGCTGCATTATCGAAGAAGACAAACAACTCAAAAGCCTAGACTCTGGTTATCAGTGTGATTTCAACAAAAAGAAGCTCTGCGGAAGTGCCAAGAGCAAATTTTTCAAAGCAGACCTATCTGTTACTGAGTCTAAGTCCGGTAGTGATATTGAAATCATTATAGACCTTCCAATGAAATTTGCCCTTGCTAAGGGAATGATCACAAAAACCCTACAAAACAAGATGAAGTCAGTGCTATAAAGAGGTCGTAATGACCAGCGACGACAAGAAATCAAAAAAACCAAAGATGCCTGCCATTAAAGAAAAGGCATTAAGTGTAACGGACCCCCTGGGCCGATACATGGCTGAGGTTAAAAAATACCCCCTCCTTTCAAAAGAAGAAGAAAAGCGCCTAGCACTACTTTTTTATGATGAAGGCGATCAGTCAGCCGCCGAGCAGCTAGTGACTGCTAATTTACGCTTCGTTGTAAAGATTGCTGCTGAGTATTCTAAGTTTGGAAATAAGATGATCGACCTCATACAAGAGGGCAATATGGGCCTCATGCATGGGGTTAGACAATACAACCCCTATAATGGTGCCCGCCTTATAACTTATGCTGTTTGGTGGATACGCGGCTACATTCAAGAATACCTCATGAAGCAACACTCTATGGTTAGAGTTGGGACCACGGCCAACCAAAGAAAGCTTTTTTATCAATTACGCAAACAAAAAGAAGAGCTAGAGCGACTTGGTTTTGATGCTGGTGTAAAAAAATTAAGTGGCCAACTTGGGATTTCTGAAAAAGAAGTTTCTGAAATGACTCAAAGAATGTCTGGTGGCGACATCAGTCTTAACAAACCCATTAATCAAGATGGGACAACAACTCTGATCGAGCTTCAGCAAGATGAATATCAGTCACAAGCTGACGATCAGCTGGGGAATAAAGAAGAAATACAGCAATTAAGAGAAAGCATTAACAGCATTAAAGATCAGCTGAATGCTCGTGAAATTGAATTATTAAATGATAGGCTACTTTCAGACTCACCAAAAACTTTAAAAGTGATTGGCGATAAATATGGAGTGTCACGAGAGGCGGTTCGCCAAATGGAAGCTCGCCTTCTTAAAAAAATTAAAGCTAAGCTTCATGAAGCCTTAGACATAGACTCAGGAAATTGAGCCCCAAGTTTGCCTCTTAACTTACCAATAGCTTGTGCATGCAACTGAGAAACACGGCTTTCTGTCACTCTCAAAATTTTACCAATTTCTTTAAGGTTTAAATCTTCGTAGTAGTAAAGTGATAGTACTAATCTTTGTCTTTCAGGAAGCTCTTCAATAGCTACAGTCATTGTCTTTTTAACTGACTTTACATTTAATTGCGCTACTGGGTTATTGAATTTAATTTCATCTAAAATACTTAGGATTGATTTTTTATCAACATTGCTTAACGTAGCCTGGTCATCAATAGACAAAAGGCTCACTGGCTTTACAGTATTCACTAATTTGTGAAACTCAGTCATCGTCATTTTAAGCTCTGCTGCTACCTCAGGGTCTTCTGGCAAACGGCCTAGCTCAATTTCAAGCTTATTGATTGTACGATCTAATAATTTAGATTTATCACGAACAGAACGAGGAACCCAATCTTGTGCTCTAAGCTCATCTAAGATGGCACCACGAATCCTGAACTCAGCATAAGTTTTAAATTTGTTGTCACGAGTAGAGTCATACTTATTAATAGCATCCATTAAACCAATAACACCACTTGATATTAAATCATCTAACTCTATGTTTGATGGCAAACGCATTGCAATTTTTTGCGCGATAAATTTAATTAGTGGAGCGTACTCGGTGATCAGCCTGTCTTTTTGCTGATCAGTTAAAAGACTCGGAGTCTCTTTATACTTCTTTAACAGGCTTGCTACGTTACTCTTCTCTGACATCACTTCACTCCTTTGAACTAATGATTATTATACTAATTTGAGACTCTGTTTTATACGGTCAAATAAAAAACAAATACTCGCTTCCATTCTTTTCTACAAAAACTTCATTGTTTTCATAGGCTTAACATTGTTTAACTTCTTGTTTTTACAATGTTATTTTGTATCGATCTGAAACATAAAAAATATTTTTTCTTTTCTTTCTCTTGTCTCAACCTGATACACATTTTATTTCTATCAACACTTTCGCAACACTCTTGGTTTCTTTTTTCTTATATTGCCTTTTGCATGTATTCACTCACATGGCGCTGGCTTTCTACTTTAGATACAAACCTTGTCTTGAAAATGTTTTTAATAAATAAGTACTGTGTCCCTTCGATCTCTATAACCAAGAGCTTTTGAAAAAGCCCCAAGCTATACTCATCAGACACATGTACAAAGCTATTTGAGTTAAATATTTTTTTCTTTCTTTTAAAAGAACCAATAAATACAAAGAAAAGTGCAGCCAATAATAAAGCCATAGCTGCATAGACAATGCCTTGTAAATTTTTCTCAAAATTTGATGGATTACGCTCAATAGAATTAACCGAAATCTGATCAGCCTGTGTCTTACTTATAACCGGAGCTAAAGCCTCAACAGGTGTCTTATCAGTATTCTTATTGGTAGTTTTTTCTTGAACCTCTTGCTCAATCTCACCAAGCCTTTGGCTTAATTCAAATGAAGGCTTTAAATTAATGAAGTTTTCAAGGTTTAAGCTCAAACGCTTTCCATCTTTTTCCGCCACAAACTTATCTTTTACAGATAAAGCGTCAAAGCCTTTCTCAAAAACAATACGCACTCTCATTGTGTTCTTATCATATTGATAAAAAGAGACTTTATTTATTTTTTGAGTATTTTCAGGGCTGAATTCTGCTTTTCTCATTACAATAGAGTTAGGAATACTAAGTTGTATAATATTAGAAAAATAACTCGTTTTAATTTTGTTATTTTTTAAAGCCTCGTCAAAAAATACGTTGATATTGAATTTACCATTCTTTTGCTCGTAATTATGACTTCTATAAAAAGGCTTAGCATAAGATATACTACACGAAAGTAAAATAGCCGCCATTAATGCTTTTTGATACATTTAAGCTCCCTTCATTTCATGCTGAGTGCTTATAGAAAAACTAACTACACCCTCTTTAATAGTGATTTCACCAGTCTCTATACGAACCCTATCAACCACTAAATAGAACGGATACACCGCTAGAACTTCAAAAGATTTTTTAGCGATCTCATCTAGATTAATATTTTCAAGATAAGCATATGTGCTCACCTTTAAAGAATCTCTTGTATTAAAAATTTCAAAATTAAGGCTATCAATATCTACAGAAACTATATTTTCTTGAGTGAGCTCTGCAATCACAGCATCTTCAAAATAAAGGGCTAAATTCGCATTAATTTTCTCAGCCAAAGTAGACTTTGCAACCACTACATTCTTTTTAGTGATTGGAGTCACTACAGCTAAATCCGCAGTACGCGACTTAAAGTAATTTGCAGGCACACTTATCTTTATCATTTGATCTTCAAAGTTAAAACGATAAAGAGTAGCTGATTCATTATTTTCAAAGCCATCCAATAAAGCGGAAGCTTTTAAAATTTGCTTTGATACATTATTTTGAATTTTAGAAAAGATATGCTTTTCTAAATGACTAGGCTTACTAGCACTAGCATAAGCTTTACGCGAATACTCTTTAGAAAGAAGCTCTCTATTAACAGTATTACTAATTTCAAGATCAATACTTTCAACATCATTTTCTAAAGGCTTAGAGTCGATAAAATAAAGATCTATTTTATAACCTAAACGATCTGTAAAAATAGACTCTAAAGTCTCAGAAAGCTTATCAATACCATCTACAGCATTTGTGTTGCTGCCAGAAAATACAGCCTGTATGGCCTGAAGTTCTGTCTGTGATAATTTATCGCTCATTCTTTTCCCTTACAGCAAGCTATTACAGCTTGGCTCCTATATATGTGACACTTAAAACTTCGCCTTGAGTTAAAAAGTCATTTATAAAAAGCTGAAGCTCTTTACCCATTTTATTTTGACCTTTTTTACTTAATACCGTGTCTGAAGTGTTTGAAGAAAAAGTCATAGAAATCATATTTTCAAACTGACTCCCCATACTATCTATTTCTTGTTTTACACGGTTGTTACTGCAGTATAATTTAAAATCAAGCTCGTAAGCCTTAATTCCTTTATTTGAATTTAATCTCACTAGTAGTTTTTTTTCTGATATATGATTGCTTGTTCTAGGCTTAACCTCTACCACTTGATTAGGAACATTGTTTGTTTCTTTGTGAGTGTTTAATGACCTGTACATAAATAATCCTGCACTGATCATAAGAGTTAAAATTAAAAAAGGTTTTATCAACATCACACAAGTATCAATTGCAACACGGATACCAAGCAGACCTTGTGACAGACAAGATGCTTAAAACAAATCTAGAGTGTTTGAAAAACGTCTAGGATCTGAATTTTGTCGATTTTAATAACTATAAGACTAATTTTTGACTGGCCCTAAGAAAGGCCACTGGACTTAGTGTGGTCGAAACTACAAAGTTTCTTTAAGCTTACTAATAGATAAATCATGAAGGGTACCGTTAGTAGCTAAGATGCTCTTAGAGTCCATGGCAAAAGTATCACCACTATATTGAGAAACACGGCCGCCAGCTTCTTCTACCAGTAATGAGCCCGCAGCTACATCCCATGGCTTTAATCCTGATTCCCAGAAGATATCAATTACACCGGCCGCCACCAAACATAAATCATAAGCAGCAGACCCCGTACGTCTAAAGCCTCTTATGCCTGAAATCATTTTTGAAAACCTTTGAATTTGCTGGTTAAGCACTTCTTTATCTGGAGCAATAAATCCAGTCGCCATTAATGCCTGCGAGTACTCTCCCCTAGAACTTACTGATATCTGATGAGTCCCTTCAGGAGTTTTTAAATAGGCACCCTTATTCTTTTCTACGTAAAATGTGTGCTTGAGTTCGGGCAAGTGCACTACACCGACCTGCATTTGACCATCTACTTCGACGCCAATGCTAGTGCAGTACAATGGGACTCCATATATATAGTTAGTTGTCCCATCTAATGGATCAATAATCCAGCGAGTACCCTCAGAGCTTAATAGGCTACCACCGTCTTTGAAGTGAGACTCTTCTGCAATAATGTTATGATCTGGAAAGCTCTTTTTTATTATGGATATAATAGCGTCTTCACAGGCCTCGTCCGCCTCTGAAACTAGCCCTTCATTATTTTTTTCTCTGATATTTTTAAGCTGGCCTTTGTATTTTAAAAGTATTTCAGCCGCTTTATCTGCAGCCTCTAACCCCACCTCAAGAATTTTGTTATTTGAAACGTTCATGAAGTCAGCATACCTCAAAAGAACTGCATTATCTATACTATTGATTCTACTTAACATTAGATTTTTACTTAGATTCAAGATACCATTTTAAAAAAGCGTTGTGACAACGACTCAACCGGAGGCCCAAATGTCTGAAGAAGAAAACAACAATGATTCTAAAATGCAATCTTTTGCTAAGCTTATTTTATTTTTATTCATTTCTTTAGTTTCTTTTGCAACAGGTACATTTGTTGGTAAAAATCTTGATTCATCAAAAAGCAGCACAAAAAGTGTTTTAATAGAACCCAACAATGAGGTTCAGTCTGATATTGCTATTTTAGAAGACGAAAGTGATAACGATGAAGCTACTACAATTATCACCGAAGAAGATGTCTCCGAAGAAATTAAGGCCATAGATAGCCCTGCAATTCAAAAGATAGCTAAGGAATTCGAAGCCACAAAAAAGAAATTAGCAGAAAAAATTGCTAATCGTCCCAAAACAAAAAAAGCTATTGTGCCTGCAGCCTTCAAATACACTATTCAAGTTTCTTCTTACTCTTTAGAGTCTGAAGCGCAAACAAAGGTTAAGAATTTAAAAGCTCGTGGCTTTGATAAAGCTTTTTATATCCCTGCAGTAGTAAGAGGAACCACTTGGTACAGAGTCGGTCTTGATTTCTTTGAAACCTACAAAGAGGCTGATAATAAAAAAACCTCTCTTACAAAACGTGGCGCTATTTCTGATGCTATTGTACAAAAAGTAGAGCTTTAAAAAATATTTTATGAAGCTCTTTATTTTTATAGGGCTTTTGCTCACACTATCAGGCTGCCAAAGCTCACCAAAGTCCATCAAACTTATGTGGCCCATCATGCAGTCTGTAACCGATGAGACTTCAACTACTTTTGTTATTCAAAAGCAAAAAACAGAAGCCCTCCAATACTATTATTTTGATACTACATGGAAAAAAATTAACTCTATTAAATCTTATCAGCGCAACGACTCTGATATAGCTATTGAGCATTTATCCCTTTCTGGACTTTCTCATTTAAAAAACTATAAACTTAAAATAAAATCACATAGCAATGAAGACATTAGAAACTTTAAAACCATTACCTATAAAGATAATTACAACTTTAAGGCAGCCTCTTGTATTGTTGATGGACAGCCTAAAACATTAAACCCCATCATGAATCAAATGACCTCGTCACCCACTGATTTTTTCTTATTGATTGGAGACAATGTTTATATAGACTTTGACCCCAAGAAACTAATAAAACTTAAACACGTAACACCAAAAATTATCTGGGACCGTCATACTCAAGCCAGAAAGGCTTTCCCACTGTTTTATCTGAAAAATCTTAAACCCATTTTAGCCTCGTGGGACGATCATGATTATGGCAAAAATAATGGAAATAAATTTTTTAAATATAAAAACACTTCGCTTAATGCTTTTAAGATATTTTTTGGTTTAAAAAAAATATCTTCTAAAAATTATGAAGACGGCCCTGGCCTCTCTTATACTGCCAAATTTGGAACACAACAGTTTATATTTTTAGATAATCGATATTTTAGAGACAAAAAAGGTAAAGGTAGCCACTGGGGGCCGCAACAAGAAGAATGGCTCCTTAACTTACTAAATAACTCTACTACACCCTCATGGATTATTAATGGCGACCAACTTTGGGGCGGATATCACCCTTTTGAATCTTTCGAAGGTGACAGGCCTCATCACTTTAAAGCCATAATGAAAAAAATTGCGCAGGCATCACCCCACCCTATTGCTTTTTTAACTGGGGATCGTCACCTTTCTGAAGTTATGGAAATTAGTGAAACTGATTTTAAATACAAAACAATTGAAATAACGGCCAGCCCTCTTCATGCAAAGCTTTACCCTAGCCGATGGGACAAAAACCCCAACCCAAGACAAATACAAGGAATAGCGCAGACTCATAATTATGTCGTAATAAGAAGTAAGTCTGATGACCGTCAAATGAGTGGCGAGGTCTTATCAGTTGGACCAAAGAATAAGATTTTATTTAAACATAAATTTAAAGTGAGTACTGAACAATAAAAGCAGCTAGCACTGGAAGACACCTCTTAGGTTTGATAGCATCTTTACATGAGCAAACAACAAACATTATTAGAACTAGAAGCAGAACTTAAAAAATTAATATCTACAGAAATGGGCCGAAGAAGCTTTTTAACAGCTCTCCCATTATTAATGACAGCTTGTGCAACGTCGGGACAAACACGCTACCGTGAAGGCGATAACCGTGGGCAAGCAACAAGCATGACTGTTGGTGATGAAGTCCGAATGACGGCTGAAGTTTTACCAAAAATGAAACAAGAGTATCCGGTAATACCAAACCCAGAGCTGCAAAGATATATTTCAAACCTGGGTACACGAATAGCCATTAAGAATGGCTTACAAGGAAACCCTTATAATTATAACTTTAGTGTTGTCGATGTCGGCTATGTAAATGCTTTTGCCCTACCTGCTGGAACAGTATTTATTACTGCACCTTTAATAGCTATGGCTGATAGCGAAGCTGAACTTGCTGGAGTTGTCGGGCATGAAATTGGCCACATACAAGCACGACATACAGCTGAAAGAATGCATGCACAAAATAAATCTAAAGGAAAATCATTACTTTTAAGCCTAGGCACTGGCCTCTTAGGAGCGGCTGCAGGCTACGGGCTAGGGCAAGTTGTTTGTAGACGCTCAAGCCGAGCTGAAGAAAAAGCCTGTTTAAATAAAACATTACAACTTGGAGCTGTCGCTGGTTTTAGTGGCGGGCTTTTAATACAACAATTTGGTTTTATGGCTAACTCTCGAGAAGATGAGATGGAAGCCGATCGCATTTCTTTTAATACAGCTTTTAAAGCTGGCTACCATAAAGATTATGTCGGTAAATTTTACGATAAACTTTTAGTAATGAATCAACAATCTCATGGTAAGCAACAGCAAGATGTTGTTAGCGTTGCTTTAGCTGATGTTATGAGCACTCATCCACCAAGCATTAATCGCGTTAACCAAATGAAACAAATGGCCAGTACCGTTCAAAACCCTGCAGGAACAAAAATTTCTACAAAATCTTTTGAACGTGCAAAAAGCATAGCTAAACAATATGCTGCCAGAGCACAATCTGCTGCAAAAGCACGCAGTTAATCCTTTTGAATGCCGCCCCACAGCTGGTTCCAAAGTGGGGCGAAACAACACCAAAGTCTTGCTTTTCTGGATATTATGACACCAGAACAATATGAAATATCCTAAATAATTAGGCCATAATGGCCCCAAAAAAACTTTTAACCCTTTTATTTTCGATCTGTGTCTTGGCATCTTTCCTGCTTTATAAAGTGGTGAGGGTTACAAAAAAACAAAACACTAAAGGAGTGGTTATATGTATAAAAAAATTCTTACACTTGCGACTATTGGAGCGGCCTTATTACTGGCATCACCTGCACAAGCTTACCAAGAAGTAGTTAATCTTCGGTTAGGACAACTAGAAGTTCGGGGACAAAACCAACTCCTTAATATAGGACAGCAGCTAAGGTCTAGAGGCTATAGCTTAATAGGCAAAGAGGTTGTCTCTGTGACAGTAAATGCTGTAAGCAGAGTAGGTTTACGCACTAATCAATACGGAACACTCAGTTTAAGATCTGGATTTAATACAACTTACCCACAAACCGTTTATGGAGATCGACATGCATATCAAAGTCCACGATCTCGAGATTTTCAACAAGTTACTTTATACACACCTTACTCAAGAACAGCATCCAACAGCCAAGTTTCTCTAGTTGTTGACGGACCTATTAAGCTTGGACAAATCAGAGTTGTTTTAAATAATACAAGAAGAGCACCAGTAAACCGTACACCTAGAGGTTGTTACACGGATAGACATCATCGCACTATTTGTAACGGAGTTATTATAGACAGCGGCCGTAGAGACAGAACAAGAGGCTGTACTGTAAACAGAAGAGGACAACGAGTATGTACAGGGAACGACAGTCGTCGTGGTAATGACCGTACTGATGGCAGGCGTGGAAATGACAGACGTGATGATAGCCGCTCTGACAGAAACCGTGGCGGAAGCGACCGTGGTAATGACAGAGGGAACGATCGCGGAAGACGAGGCGGAAGATAGTCTCTACCCTATTGAATTAAAATCATTGGACTTGTTAGCAAGCCCATAAAAAATAAAATGGTGGTAATTTAGAGGGGGCAAGAAAATTCAATTAAACTTTATTTAGACACAAAAAAAGAGAGCTCATGGGCTCTCTTTTTTATTGCTTGTTTTTTATTTTGCTTACCAGCTAGATCTGATTATTGGCTCGCTTACCAGCTCGACTTAGTTACTCCAGGTAGCTCACCACGAGAAGCCATCTCTCTGAAAGCAATACGAGATAAACCAAATTTTCTCAGATGACCACGAGGGCGACCTGTAACAAAACAACGACGAATTACTCTATGGATAGACGTATCTCTTGGAAGCTTTTGTAACTTCATACGCGCTTCCCAACGCTCTTCTTCAGTAGCTTTCATATCGACAGCTTTTTTTCTTAATTCAGTACGATAAGCTGTGTATTTTTCAGCTCTTTCTTGATTCTTTTTATTCTTATCAATCATGCTCTTTTTAGCCATTAGCAGAGTCTCCTTAGTAATAAGTAGTTCTCTCGTAGTAGTGCCCAAAATGCAAGAATCTGGGATGACAATATGTATTAATTACCAGTAGAAGTGACCCTAAGGTCCTGAGCCTTTATTCTCCTCCCCATGGAAGCTGACTTTTTTGCTAAAAAACTAAACCCTATGCAGCTAGAAGCCGTTAAATCGGTCCATGGCCCCCTACTCATATTGGCTGGAGCTGGCTCTGGAAAAACAAGGGCCCTCACCTACAGGATGATATATCTCATCTCCGAAGGCGAAGCCTCGCCCTCAGAGATTTTAGCTGTAACATTTACCAATAAAGCCGCCCGTGAAATGGAGCAACGCTGCTGGAAAGCCCTAGACGAGTTTGGCATCCCATTATCTGAACCACCATGGATTAGTACTTTTCACTCTACATGTACAAAAATTCTAAGAGAGCATATTCATTTATTAGACTACCAGCCCTTCTTTAATATTTATGATGCTTCTGATTCACTACAGCTCATTAAAAAAATATTAGCTACATTAAATATTAACGACAAAGCTTATCCAGCAAAAGGTTTTAAAGCTAAAATTGACGAGGCCAAATCATCAGCACTACTACCCGATGACCTTCCTCAAAAAAATGACAGCCTCATGGATGATAAACAAATTGAGGTTTATAAGTATTACGAAGAAGAGCTTAAAAAAGCTAACTCTATAGATTTCAGTGGATTACTTTTAAAAACATACGAACTTTTTAGAAACTACCCCGCCATCCTAGAAATGTATCAAGACCGCTTTCGCTTTATTATGGTAGACGAGTATCAAGATACCAACCATGTCCAATATCTAATTGTTAAAATGTTAGCGCAAAAATATAAAAATATTTGTGTTGTCGGCGACGAAGACCAATCGATATATAGCTGGCGTGGCGCTGACATCAGAAATATTTTAGATTTTGAAAAAGATTTTGATAATTGCAAAATGATTAAACTAGAACAAAACTATCGCTCATCTAAAAATATCGTAGAAGCAGCTACTCACTTAATTAAAAATAACTCTCAAAGAAAAGAGAAAGAGCTTTTTACTAATAATAATGAAGGCTCTAAAATTTTAATTAAAGAAGTGAACACCGACTACGATGAAGCTCGCTTTGTTTTAAGTAAAATCCGGCACCTTACAGAGGTGGATACTCATAACTATAATGAGATTGCTGTTTTCTACAGAACCAATGCTCAGTCACGTGTACTTGAGGACCAACTACGAAGTAACGGTATACCTTACAAACTGATTGGGTCTTTAAAGTTCTATGAGCGTAAAGAGATTAAAGATATTTTATCTTATATGAAATTAGCCATCAATGTGTCTGATGATATATCACTTAAACGCATCATTAATGTGCCAGCACGTGGCATAGGAAAAACTACTGTTACAAAATTAGAAATGCTAGCTGACACCAACGGCTTTAGGCTTTTTGAAGCTATACGCGTGGCCTGCACTCAAAAACTTGTGCACTCGGGCGCTGTTAAAAAGCTTTTTAATTTTTACGCCATGATTGGACAATTTCAAAATGACGTAAAAGAACTTAAGCCTTCAGAAGTGTTTCAAAATATTTTAGAAAAAACAGAGTATGCTATAAGACTAAAAGCTGAGAACTCAGTTGAAGCCACAAACCGTATAAAAAATATTGAAGAATTCTACAATGCTATACTTCAGTTTGAAGAAGAGCGTGGCGACGATGCCACCATGGTTAACTTTTTAGAAGAGATGGCTTTGGTTTCTGATGCCGACAACATCGATGAAGATGAAAAATCTGTAACCTTAATGACTTTGCATTTATCTAAAGGCCTTGAGTACCCTAACGTATTTATTGTTGGTATGGAAAACGGACTATTTCCAGGATTTAGAAGCATTGAAGGTGATTTTGAAGCTATGGAAGAAGAGCGCCGCCTAGCTTATGTGGGCCTTACCCGTGCAGAGAAAAACTTATTTTTATCTTATGCCCGAACTCGCCGTGTTTGGGGACAAGAGCAAAACCATATGCCAAGCACATTCTTAAGTGAAATCCCAGAGCAATATGTAGTACACGAGCGTAGCAGTGACCCCAACAGACCTCGCGCTATACTTGGCAAACCTTCTTGGAAAAAAACCAAATTTAAAGCAGAAGAAACTTTTGATAGCTTTCCTGATTATGAAAATCAAAGTAACGATTTTTATGCAGAAGGCTCTGGATCGAGCTACCAACGTGGTATGCGTGTAAAGCATCCTACCTTTGGGCCCGGTACTATTTATAAAGTAGAAGGCAGCGGTGACACAGAAAAAGTAACTGTTAAGTTTCCAAACAACAGGCTTAAAAAGTTTGTGACTAAATATGCTCGCCTTGAGGTTTTGTAGATTTAATCTCTTCCCACTCTGATTTGTAAGCCTGACTCACTTCAGGCTTCACAATATTAAGCGGATTTTTATAAACACCCTCTTTATTATCCCAACCCTTAAAGTGCCATTCTTTATCTGATTGTGAAGTTATAAAGTTTGGTGTTAACCCAGCCTTGCCGCCACCACCTGGGATATCTAAAGATAGGTTAGGCATAGCCAGCCCTGACATATGACCCCACAACTCTTTTTGAATAGCTAAACTATCCTGGATACTTGTTCGCAAGTGATCTGTACCCTCTGAAGGGTCACACTGAAACATATAGTATGGACGCACACGTAAATATAAAAGCCTACGAGACAAAGCCTGCACAATGGCAGCATTATTATTTATTCCGTTTAATAAAACCATTTGGTTATAAACAGGCACACCGTTATCGACTAACAACTCTAAACATTTCGCTGCCTCTATAGTGATTTCATCTGGGTGGTTAAAGTGAGTCATTAAATAAACAGGCTTATACTTTTTTAATAGGCCTACTAATTCTGCTGTTATTCTAAATGGATTAACCACTGGCATGCGAGAACCTATACGAATAATTTCTATGTGCTCTATCTGTCTTAAGTCAGATAATACTTTTTCTAACTTTGAATCTGAAAGTGTTAAAGGATCGCCACCTGATAAAATAACCTCACGCAACGATTTTGTTTTTTTAATATAGCTTAAAGCTTCTTCGTACTCCGATGCCTTTGGAAACACTTGCTCTTGGCCGGTAAAATGTTTTCTTGTGCAGTAACGGCAGTATACATTGCAAAAATCTGTTACTAAAAACAAACAACGGTCAGAGTACCTATGGATAATTCTTTTTTGTGGCCTATTCGCGTTTTCGCCTAAAGGGTCTAACATAGATTGCTGGCCTTCAAAAAGCTCTTGTGTTTTTGGAAGTATAATTTGGCGGACAGGGTCTTTAACTGAGCCCGAAGCACTCGCAACAGCCGCATAGTAAGGAGAAACTCTTACTTTAAAAATCTTATCATTACCCGAGAAAGCCTTCGCTTCATTTTCAGTGAGTGAAAATACTTTTTCAAAGTCTGACTTTACCTTCAATGAATGCTTAACTTGCCACTTCCAAGAGGTCCAATCCTCTTGCGAAACCACTTTGGGCTTATTTATTTGTCTCCAGTTAAACTTCATAAAATGGTTATAGCGAGTGTTGATGATAACTTCTAGAGCCTTTGCGCCACATAAATGCCTCAGACTGATACTAAATCACTGTATAAAAACCTAAAAACCCCGTCAGAATTCTAAACACTATAAGTGCTTGAAATTAATGGGGTTTCTCAGGCTGAGACAAAACCTCCCCTGTTTTTAACAAGACTCAATTAAAACTTAAAACCTTCAGTCTCAAAAAACTAAGTCATTTCAGGCACTTAATTTTTTAAGAACATTGGCACTCCTATTGTATTAATAAGAGGTAAGTAGGCGAAACAAAGTTATTTAAAAACGATTTTTAAATAACACTAAAAAAGAGGATAACATATGAAAACAAACAAATTAGGCTTTTTAGGTTTATTAGCAATCATAGCATTTAACTATGCTTTAATGGAAAAAAGCCCTCTTCAGTTTATTAAAAAAGACGCCCCAAGAAGTTTAGCCGGTGAATTAGCTATCTCTGTACCTAGTACTTCAGAGGTTGTACAAGCTGCACCTGTAACAATTGAAATTCTTGGTACGATCTCGTCTACTAAAGACTTAAACACTGCCTCTGACTTATGTTTTTCACATATAGAAAAAGACATAACAACTTCTGGTTCACCAAAAAGTACTTGTTACTTCACATCAAAAGTTTGTGGTACTGACATTACAAACAACTATGAAATCGATTTAAGGACTGCATCAAAACTAAATGCAGATAAAGAAAACTTAACAACTGCTGAAAAAAGAAAAAACACTAAAGAGTATGTTCTTACTAAAATAACTGAAGGCTACAAATCTGTTACAAATTCATTTTGTGCAAAGAAAACAGCTGAAGCACCTGCTAGCAAAACAGACACTACTGAAACTGCTAAAGGATTACTTCCTAGCATTGCATTAGGCAAGGCAAACACTGACGTAGCTCAAAAGACTGCTGAAGTAGTAAAAGAAGTATCTATCCGTGAAGAATGTACTGCTATTAGAAAAAATGTAAAATCTGACAGAAGAAGTCGTAGATCTGCAACTGTAGCCGCTGAAACTGCTGCCTCTAGATACGCCAACAGAAGTGCAAAAACATCTCGCCCAGAAACAAGAGATGAAAGCCAAGATGAAGACTTAACAGAAGAGCTTATCGCAGATGCTGAGTATATTTTATTTAATGAAGATACAACAAAAAGTGAACTAAGCCATTGCTTAGAT
The DNA here is from genome assembly GCA_023299885.1 of Bdellovibrionales bacterium. Lineage (GTDB taxonomy): Bacteria > Bdellovibrionota > Bdellovibrionia > Bdellovibrionales > UBA1609 > JALZUS01. The sequence continues at coordinate 43,606 of JALZUS010000003.1, forward strand.
GAATTTAGAAAGTCTAAAAATAATACTTTAAAAAATATAGCTAAAGATTATAAAACAGCTAAAAAGCATGAAGAAAAAATTGCTAAAGAAGTAGAAAACAGTCTTTCTAACTATGACTTAGCTGCTGCTAAAATTAACCAAAACCAAAGCCTATGCTTACAGCAAGCTCAAATTAGACTTTCACAAAGCACAATACAGCAACCACAACAAAATTTTAACCAACCACAGTTTCAAAATCAGTTAGCTCAAATTCAACAGAACTTACAAAACTTAAACCAAGGCGCACAACAAGCCTACCAAACACAAGTAAGTGCTTGTAATGCTCAATACAATACAAACATATTAACAAGCCAGTACTCTAACGGTTTAAATAACTACTTAACTAATAGCAGCCAGTATGTTCAGAGCAAGGTTCAGTCTAGCAGCATTCTTGAAAACTACAGAAGCTGGGTAAGAACTGAAATCTCTGCAGTACAAAATGCATTAGGATACAACACTCAGTTTACAAACCCATCATTTGTACCTGGAACTACCCAAAGAACATTTGATACCTCTAGCCTTACAAATATCCAACAGCCAGTAATTTCGCCAAGTGTTGCTAACCCAAACTTTGCGCCTAACACTGTGCCCGGTACAAGAACATTATCTACAAACAGCAGTGTTACTGGTGTTTACACACAGACTCCACAAGTAGCTCTTCCTAATTTTGCAGCCCCTAGAAGTGGTGCTTCAGTTACAGTGCCTACTAACAGACAGCCACTAGTAAGACGATAATTTATTTTAAATTTAACTCTGCAAAGGATTTGCTAATGTTATCTTAAGTGTTCGCCCACTTAGCCAGCTTTGAAAAAAGCTGGTTTTTTTATTTAGTGGCTTTATCAAAAAAAAGCCCAGGAAACTTTCGCTCCCTGGACCCCCCACCGCTCTCACATGTTGTATTCTAAGATGTCAGATCTCTGTTGCTTTTAAAAATGAACAACGGCTTTAGTAAATAATCCAATAGTTGTGCTCGTTTCAAAAGCTGATGAGCCGCCTTCAAATGCAGAGCCAGGAAGTAACACAGCACCACCTGCTGTTAATGATAACCTCTCATGAGGCTTCCAATTAACAAATAAATCAAATTCATAACCTAAGTCCTTATCAGTAGATCCGGTAAACTCTTCATCCATAAAGCCTGCAGTTATACGAACGTCAGTGCTCCACTCACTATTCCACTGATAGCTAAGCATTGGAGCTATATAAAATGCATTACTAATGGCTTCTTTATCAAAACGACTAATAGATGGGTCATTATTTAAAGGATTATTTGTTTTCAATAAGTCTTGCTGGCCAAGCTTATAGTTAAACATTAAATGAGCAACGTCATAGTTTCTTGCAAAGGTAAAACCTTCGTAAGTATCTGTTGTAGAATCATCATCTCCAGAGGCATAACCCAATTTAAAGTTAAGCTTCCATTTAGACCACTCATAATTAACTTCGGCAGCAACACCAACACTACCAGATGCCTTTACTCTTGAACCCGTTACATTGTCAGCCACGCCCAAATCACCGCTTTGAGTAGCACCCTCTAAAGACCATCCCCAGTTTTCATACTGGCGCTTAATAAATAAAGAGTAAGTTGTTAGGTTTAAGTCGCCATCTTGAAAGTAATTGCCTGTATGTAAACCAAAAGTACCTTGAGAGGCTTTTCGCTTTTGAAAATAAAGGCCCATGTCTAGGCCTGTATCTGGGCGCTTATAATCAAGCTGAATGATAAAATCTCTGATGTCATCATTATCAGAAATAGAACCCTCTAATAATTTTGCATACATTGGCGTCACTGTGAAATTACCAATTTCAACTTTAACAGCCGCTAAGTCTCGGCTATTTAACCAATGGTCATAATCACCATGGCCGCTATTATTAAGTATCCCTAAACCAAAATCTAAAGGAGCGCGACCTAGTACAAATAAAAAGTTGTCGTAACCATAGTTAAGATACATTTCATTAACAGCAACATCTCTTGGCGCTAATTTGCTACCAGCAAACGGGTCAGTATCAGAACCTCCCCATAAAGAACCTAACTGATCTACATCTGAATCATTAAAAATATCAAAGCGACCTCTAATTTCTATAGTGTCAGTAGCCTGAATTGTTGGGTTTAGAACCAAATGATGAGTGCCGTAACTAACATCTCCAGCTTGGCCATCCAAACTGAGGTCATCGATTGAATGAGCTTCAAAACGGTAATGCCCAGACCAATCTATGAGGCCATAAGCCATAGCCGGCTGAAATAATAAAAAGAAAACAACTAACTGACGAAATGCGAAAACCATAAAGAATCCTCTTCCAATACTTAAGTACGTATTAAAATTTAAACATTATTTAGAGTAAAAAAGAAGTCCTTATTAATATGTGCCGCAATCATGAGCTTGTTTTGTACTTCAAACAATAAGTGCGCCTAATATATATGCACTAATACCCGCTAAGGATTAGCTCTGTATTTTTTTGCTCTTTTTCAGAGGCGTTTGGTATTTTACTCAGCACCTCTTTAGGGCTTAAAGATTTAATAACAACATCTTCAGGCCATTCAAAATCTTCAGGCTTGTTATCTACTTTTTTCATAAGATCTAACCATAACCTTAAGGCACCACTCGCCCCTGTTAAGCCCGTTGATGTTGCATCATCTTTACCAATCCATGTGACGGCTAAATACCTTGGAGTAAAGCCAACAAACCAAGAGTCTTTAGTGCCTGTTGTTGTCCCCGTTTTACCAGCAGCAATACCCGTAAACCCCAAAGGTGCACTGGCTCTTGCTGTACCGCTCACTAATGTTTGCTTCATCATGCCCACAAGCTGAGCCACCTTACTAGCCTCAATCACTTGATTATTTATTGGCTCCCACTCATACAACAATTTATCTTTTTGGTTTTTAACTTGGAAAATACTATGTAAGTCTTTCTTTTTACCCATACTAGCAATAGTTGTATAAGCCCTAGCTAAATCAAAGGGCTCTAGCTCAAAAGAGCCCAAGCTTAATGACGGCAAAGGTTTAATCTTAGAGCGAACACCCATTTTTTTAGCCATAGAAACAATATCAGATAACCCCGTCTCTATCCCAAGCCTTGCTGTTGGCACATTTAAAGAATTTTTTAAAGCATAGTAAGCAGGAACCTCTCCAAGAAAATCATTGTCATAATTTCTAGGGGTCCACGATTGCCCTTGGTATTTATGAGTGAACGGTTCGTCATTTAAAACTGACAATGGGTTAATAATAGCTTTTTCTAAAGCCGTTAAATAAACAATGGGCTTCATAACAGAGCCCACTTGCCGTTTAGATTCAATAGCACGGTTATACTGTGTCTTAGAAAAAGAACGGCCACCAATTAAAGCCACAATCTCTGCTTTAATATGGTCTACCAAAATAACAATAGTTTGCAGGTCTTTCTTTTTATCAAAACTATTTTTAAAGCCTACTAAAATTTTATCTACACTTTTTTCTGCAAAACTTTGGGCTGATAAATCTAAAGTGGTGTAAACCTTTAAGCCGTCTTCATTTTTAATATTAAGCTCTTCTAGCTCTTTATATACTTTTTGCACAAAATAAGAGGCTGATAATTTTTTAGAAGAGCCCGTCTTTTTTGGTAATGGTTTTTTAATAGCACTTTCATAATCTGATGGCGTTATATATTTAAGAGCTGCCATTTTTTTAAGGACAGACTGCCTGCGTTTCATAGCGTTTTCTTGCTGAGTGAATGGGTTGTAGCGCCCCGGAGAATTCAGTAAGGCCGCTAGCATGGCACACTCATCTAGATTTAAGTTTTCTACTTTTTTACCGTAATAATAATTAGCAGCAGCAGAAAATCCCCTAACCTGAAAAGCACCATCTTGGCCCATGTATATAACATTTAAGTAAGCGCTTAAGATTTTATCTTTACTGACCCTGCGCTCTAAAGCCAAAGTCATTAAAATTTCTGTAAGCTTTCTTTTAAGTGTTTTCTCACTAGTTAAAAAATAATTTTTTACGAGCTGCTGTGATATAGTGCTGCCACCTTGTGAATACCTGGCCGACTTTAAATTAGCAATAATTGCTCTGGCTATACCAAAAGGATTAATCCCCCTATGAGTAATAAAGCTTTTATCTTCTATAGCTGTAATCGCTTGGACACACTGAACTGGCACCTGCCCTACGCCAACAACATCCCTTAAAAGAGGCTGCTTATTATAAAATTGAGCAAATAAAGTTGGAGGCAGCATTACTTTATGACTAATACTCTTTGCATACTCTGTTTGGTTAGGACTGTATTCTTTGTGATTAATTATATTTGCAACTTTATTGTTTTCATCAACAACAATAATATAACGCTGGCTATGACTAACCTTAACTTCCCAACAGTCTGAAACTATAAACTCTGATAAGCCTAAACATAATTGAGAGTTAGGGTTATAAGCTTTTGCAGCTGTTATGTTTTCAAGATTGCCACGCTTAAAGTAACTTTTTAAAAGACGCTGTCTCAAAGAGCTTGCGTTAAAGGTATCCCCCTCATTAATAATATAAGGCTTGGAGTAAATTTCTACTGCTGGCGGAAACCAGCCTTTTTTAGTGGCCTCCTGGATGCGGTCATCGAGCTTATAAGTCCAAGCCACTAAAGCGACTAAAACGGCTACACCTAAAAATACTAAAGCTAAAAAAATCTTTTTAAACATCTTTTTGGTTATAAAACAAAGACCCTCAGGCTTCAAACAAAACTCTACCTTGACTTAATAAGCACCCTGCCTTGTAGTTAAGGCATGAGGATAACACCAAAGCAAATAAATCGTTTAGTGAGTATGATATTTAAAGAGCTTAAAGAAGGCTCACTAATAGAGTTTAAAACAAAAGAAGAAGCCGCCTTTAAAAGGGCCATCGAAATCGTTAACCAAGATTTTGAGCGCGAAAAAGACTTAGACGAAGAAGTGAATCAAATGATGGACGACCTAGAGCGCCAACAGGGTGCCGACTTCCAAAGGTATAAAATGTTTCCATTACTTAAAAAGCGCTTAGCCGAAAAAAAAGGAATTGTCTTATGATCTCAGATGCACGACTTGGACATTTAGCTTCAATAATAATAGATAAACTTTGGAAAGACGATATTGTCGACTACACCGATGAAGAGCGCGCTGTCCGCATGGCCAGAAAAGCCGCCTCTAACTTTGGCCAAGAGTTTAAAGACATCGATGCCAAAGCTAAAAAAATGGTAGCTTCGCTTAAACGCGGCGTTGTTGAAGGCAGCCCCGAATGGGATGTTATGTACCGCAAATATTTCGAAGAAGAGCTTAATAAGCGCGGTAATTAGTTTTAATAAAATTATACTTTAACTATGTACCTTTATTAAAATTTGAGAGAGCACATAAAACTGCTCATTCTTTTTCCATTCTTAATATCAGATATTTCTTGATTAACTTCATCAGCTGAAATTCTCTCCGACATGAGTAGCTCTTTGTCGCGCAGTGACAGCTGTAGGAAATTTACAATAGGCTCCATGTTTATATTTTTATCTTGAAATAGACGCCTTAAGCAAAGGTAGCTATCAAAATTAATCTCATCTATTCTTTTCTGCACAACCCCAGCAAGCCTGTTTTTAAGATTTTCTGAACCCTGACTATCAATATCCGCTACCAAAGCTTTAAGCGCATCCCTGTCTTTACTTTCAATATAATTTATAAAACTAGCCACCAAGTAATCATTTTCACTACTATATTTTCTCTTCTCTAGCTCTTGTCTTAGCAAAAAAAACACACTGTTATACTCAGTGATTGCCATTGGATTAACTTCAAGCTTTGAGGTTACTACACTCGATAGCAGACCAATAATAAATTTTAATGAGTTACCATTTAAATTTGCTAATTCTTCTTTTGAAAACTTTAAATTTGTAGAATTAAAACCAGAACTACTTGTTGAATAAATACTGTTAACAGCCTGCATCTCTTCTTTTAATAATAATTTAATTTCATTACTTATATTATTGTTAGACTCTAAATAGCTTTTCTTTTCGCAGCTATAGTAGTCAATATTATCATTACTAATATCATAACTCTTTTTTAAATTTTTAATACTTGTTTTCTCATACAAAGCTGACTTCACCCACCCTTGCTTTTGATAGATAACAGCGTCACTCACATATACAAAAGAATGAAGGCCACTGGCATAGCCAATCGCACCCTCTTGTGGGCTTTCTAATTTTTCACACAACTCTGAAGCAAGTATAGCCTCAAGCTCACCAAAGCTAGTGTATCCGACATAATCAATTAAGCCTGACATATATAAAGAGGCATTATTACAGTTTGGGCCAGCCAAATCACTCAAGTTACTTTTTAAGTACTCAAACTTACTTTCAATAGTAGCTGAAGCAATTGCTGACATTAAAGTAACTGTAATTATAAGTAAAAATTTATTATCTATTTTCATATATATAGTTAAATGCAGAATGAGTGCCTACCAAAAGCCACTAAAATAGATGTGAGCTTGATATCATAAGTATATTACAAAAATTGGCACAACTTTAACTAGAGCACTAAACACCCATCTCATTTTTAACCTTTTCATGTGCCCCGGGGGTCCAATAATTAATCCCCCAAATGTGCCATTCTGGGGCCAAAGTGACACTAATCTGGTCAATTATGCAATATTTTCATGGCATTTTGGCTTTCTTATAAAATTTAAAAACCCTATAACTACCTGTAATTACTTTACTTATTAAAAACGCAACAATCATACTACATTTGGCAGGACTTTTGCTCAGTATATACGTATGAGCAAGCGAACATTATTTAAAAAGAACTACAAAATAATAGGCCTAAAAACCTTAAGACTTTGTGCTGCTCTATTATTAACGACTATTTTAACAAATTTTAAATTCCACTCTGTTGAGTCTTTCTTTTTTGATATGAGGGTTAAATATAAACCCACATCAATGGTGTCTGACATTGTTAAAACAATAACAATAGACCAAGAAACATTAGAAGCCTTAGGACAAGAGCCCGATGCTGTACAACACACTGATCTTTTTAAAAAGCTTCAGGCTGCTAAGCCCTTAGCTGTTGTTTACGAAGCCGATATAGAAAATGTTGTGGGCTCTTATGAAGAGCTCGAAAACATGACAAAAAGCACTAGTGAAATTCCTTTTTACGTAGCTGCAAACACTCTGGCTGCCAAAGGTTTAGAGCATACTCTTACATTGCCGCCTCCAATGGAAACCATTAAAGTGGTTCAAGGGCCCAGGACTTCTGACACACATTCTTTTGCAAAAGATGGAGTAACACGTAGGCTTATTTACTCATACCAAGATAAAAAAACTTTACATGGTGTTTTAGCTGACAAAGTAAACCAACATAAAAGTCATGATGACTACAATGGTATGTTTTACTTTATCGAAACACAGCAAGCCTTAATAGACTATAAACCAAAGGGCTCATACCCAGGAACTAGCTTTTCTAAGCTTTTATCTGGCGAAACTGGTTTTGAAAAATTTAGAGGAAAAATAGTAATCATTGGCCATGATTCAGGTACACATACAAAGGATTACGTAAGGACTCCTTTTTCTAAAACTGTAAATGCTATGTCTTCATTAGAGCTTCACGCCAACATGATGGACACTCTTATTTTAGACTCGGCACCTATACAGCCACCTAAATGGATTACATTTTTTATTACTTTCTTTATCTCTTATATTGTAATCATTGGCGTATTAATGCTGACTCCAGTACAAGGCCTAAACTCATTATTAATTGCATGTTTTTCTTTCATGGTAATTAGTTATGTTTTAGCAAGCTTTGCCAATGTTTACTTAACAATGGCTCACCCTTTAATTGCCGCTTTTTTATGTTACTACTTTGCTGTCCCTTACAGGCTTATCAGAGAAAACCAAAAAAGCTGGGAGTACTACCAAAAAAATAAACTTCTTACACAAGTTGAAGAGCTTAAATCTAACTTTTTAAGAATGATGTCACATGATTTAAAAACGCCACTTGCAAGAATTGCTGGCATGACTGATATCATTAAACGTGACTCTAATGCTTTAAGTGTAGGGCAAACAGATGCCATTGATACTATTAAACAGTCGTCTCAAGAGCTTACAGAATTTATCGGATCTGTATTAAGCTTAGGTCGTATTGAGAGTAAAGAAATTAAACTTCAACTTCAAAGCAGAGACGTTAATGTTTTACTAGATGAAGTTGTTAAAAAAGCAGAGTACTTAGCTCAAAAGAAAAATATTGAAATTATTAAAGAGTTTGAACCTTTATTTAGTATCCAAGTTGATACCGAGCTTATTCGTCAGGTTTTCACTAACCTTATCGAAAACGCTATTAAATATAGCCCTGAAAACTCTAAAGTCTTAGTAAGCACTGAAGACCGTGATGGAAAAGTGATTGTACAAGTAGCTGACCAAGGGATTGGGATTTCTCAATCAGAGCAAGAAAATATATTTGTTAAATTTTACAGAAGTCGTGAGGTTTCTAATACAAATATCAAAGGCTCTGGCCTTGGCCTTTACCTCGCTAAATATTTTGTAAACTTACATGAAGGCGAAATTACAATTGAAAGTGAAACCAATAAGGGTTCGACGTTCCAAGTGGAACTTCCAACCAGCTTACACACAGTAAGTAATTAAGTAGAACGTTTTTAAAAAACTTAACATAGAAAGGACTATGATATGTTAAAAGTTTTAGTAGTAGATGACGATGCAGGATTGAGGCTCTCAGTAAAGAGCTCACTCTTAGAGACAGGCCGTTTTGAAGTTGAAGAGGCTTTTGATGGCGTTAATGCCATGGAAAAATTTAAAGAAGGCTCTTATAACCTTGTGGTTTTAGATGTTGATATGCCAAGAATGAATGGCCTTGAAACTTTAAAAGCTCTTAAAGCCCATGACCCCTCTGTGATTGTTATTATCATGACGGCTTACGCAACTATTGATGATGCTGTACAAGCTGTACGCGATGGCGCTTATAACTATATTTCTAAACCTGTTAGTAGCGAAGCCTTACTGGCTTTAGTAGATAAAGCTTTAAGTGCACATAGCCTTATTTCTCAAGTGGCGGCTTCTGCACCTGAATTAACAATGGGTTCTAGAAAAATTATTGGTAACACAGCGCAAATGCAAAAAGTGTTTCATATTATTGACCGTTTATCTAAAGTGGATACACCTGTTTTAGTGCGTGGTGCTTCTGGTACTGGTAAAGAAATGGTAGCAAGAGCTATTCACTTAAACTCAACTTTTAAAGATGGGCCATTTGTACCTATTAACTGCTCTGCCATCCCAGAAAACTTATTTGAGTCAGAATTATTTGGCCACGAAAAAGGCGCTTTTACAGGCGCTGACCAACGTAAAATTGGTAAGTTTCAATTTGCTGAAGGCGGGACCATTTTCTTAGATGAGCTTGGTGATATGCCAGTCCTTATGCAAGTTAAATTATTACGTGTGTTACAAGAAAAAATGTTTACACCTGTTGGCGCCAATAGAGAAATCCAATCTAATGTTAGGATTATTGCTGCCACTAACAGACCTTTAGAAGAAATGATGACTAAAGGTACATTCCGTGAAGATTTATATTACAGACTTAATGTAATGCCGATCTTTTTACCAGAGCTTAAAAAACGTATTAATGATGTAGACCATTTAACAAATACATTTATTAAAAAGTTTAATGAGCGCCAAGGCAAAAAAGTAATTGGCGTATCTAGCGAAGCTATGGCTTGCCTTAAAAAGTACACATGGCCTGGAAACATTCGTGAGCTTGAAAACGTGATTGAGCATGCTTTTATTTTAGTAGAAAACAATATGATCACTTTAAGCGCACTACCCGAAAACATCTTAATGGCTGCAGGTATAGATATCAGCGCCGCTAATTTAAACCCGGTAGCTATGGAGCCTAACAAACCAGCCGCTGAAGTGAGTACTGGCGAAAAGAAAGATAGCGATTATATCAAAATCGAAGGCGATCAATTAGATTTTAGCCGCCATAAAGAAGCCTTTGAAAGAGAGTTTATTGTTAAAGCCTTAACTATGTTTAAAGGCCGAATCAATCAAACAGCATTACATGCAAATATCCCAAAAAAGACATTACTTCGTAAAATTGAAAAGTACGGATTAAATGCAAAGGATTATTCTGCACAATAATTTTTAAAGCAGCAGGTTTACTGGCCCGCTGTAAGTAAAAAAACTTTAAGCCCTCGTCTAGTCAACGAGGGCTTTTTTATGCCTACTTAACACTAGACCAAAAGGCTAAATAATAACTAATTAATGCTTCTTTTACACTTCTTAGTGATAATTTATATCACTACCAAGAGGAGAAAATAATGAAATTTATATTTAGTATTATCGTAGTATTAAGCGCTTTACCTGCACTAGGTAACAGCCATCTTATCGATTTTAGCGCTGATAATTTTTTAGACTTTGACACATTAGAAATTAATATTGATTACCAATACGAAGTAATGCCAGGCCTAACAATAGGGCCTAAATTATTTTTTACAGGAGAAGGTAGTGTCGGCGAAATTGACCAGCAGTATGTCGGTATAGGATTAGCCGCTTTCTATAAAATTTCTGGAAACTGGTACTTAAATGCTGAAGCTTCTCATGTAGAAACTAAAACCTTTACCGCTATAGATGAAGTTAAAGACAGCGGGCTTCTTTACTCACTTGGTTTTGGTTATCACTGGGCATGGGATACATTTAGCCTAAAAATCGGCTTAGCTCTTACAGAAACTGAAATTGATTATGAAGACTCTACGGTAAATACAGCAGACGGCAATAGCGGAGCCAGTGGCTTTGCCTTTGGAGAGGGCAGCGAAATTGAACCGGTTATCCGAGTTGGCTGGGCCTTTTAAAAAAATAACTATTAAAAACAAAAAAGCCTTCATAGAAATATGAGGGCTTTTTTATGCTTAAAAATTACCAACAAGCTTGTCCTATTTTTTAGACTGACCTGCCCACAGGCCAACCACATAAACTCCCCTGTCAAACAGGTATTTACCAAAGCGCTCTGTTTTCAAGCTGGTACAATTCTTACAAGCTGCTTCCCTAATATTTTTGAGCTATTCAAGACCAAACATTTGTGAGAACTTTACTCCCCTATGGGGATATCTTACTTTGCACCGCAAGCTTATACAAAAGAGACATTGGCAGAAGCCTTTGAGTGGCTTAAAAAACAGCCCGCTCATGTAAAGCAATTTACTAAGTCAGCCGACGAACTCGTTTCGCTGTACCTTAATAGTAAAAAACAAGGCGGAAAAGTTTCTGAAAGCTTTATTAAAGACCTTGCTGGCTTAGCAAAAGACCTTGAGGCTTTTGAAGAAGAAAAGCAGCATACTTTTCAACAAATGACTCAACAACAGCAGCCACCCGTTCCTACACCTCCAGCAGCACCTACTCGTGCTACCGCTGCTCAAACTGTTGCGCCGCAATCACCTACCCCGCAACCATCTGCACCAAAAAACCAAGTACCAATAATGACTAGTGCAGTGGCAAATCCAGTAAATAATACAAGTACTGAGGCTACTCAAAATCATTTTCACCTTGATATCCGAAGCCAAGAGTTTATTAACCAAACTAAGCACCGCTTTAACCTTAATTCTGATGGTGAAGCCTTAAGAATGCTAATTGTTTTAGGTTACGAAAAAATCCAAAGCATATAGGCCCTTACGACCTGTTATTACCACCCATAAATAGCCTAATAATTGACCTTCTATAAGCTTCTGCTATTACTTTAATATACATAAGGAAATAGCCGTGGAACAAAACTATAAAGACAGCATTCATTTACCAAAAACCTCTTTTTCTATGAAGGCCAATCTCGCAACAGCTGAGCCCAAACAAATAGAAAACTGGAACAAAAATAAATCTTACGAAAAAATGATTGATGGCAAAACAGAACTTTTTGTTATGCCCGATGGCCCTCCTTATGCGAACGGCTCTATCCATGTAGGACATGCACTTAATAAATTACTTAAAGATTTTATTATTAAATACAAAAATCTATCTGGTAAAAAAGCTGTATTTATACCTGGCTGGGATTGCCATGGCTTACCTATTGAATTGAATGTCACTAAAAAGTTAGGCTCTAAACGCAAAGACATGACTGACCAACAAGTCCGCGAACTTTGCCGTAAAGAGGCTCACAAATGGGTCGATCATCAAAAAGAGCAATTTAAGCGTTTAGGTATTTTAGCTGATTGGGAAAACCCTTACCTTACTTTGCACCCTGATTACGAGGCTGAAGAAGTACGAGTACTTGCAAAAATTTTAGAAAATGGAGTCTTAGTCCGAGGTGAAAAACCTGTTTACTGGTGCCCAGCCCTACAAACAGCACTGGCTGCGGCAGAAGTAGAGTACAAAGACATTACTAGCCCTTCTATTTACACAAAGTTTTTTGTTGAAGACGG
>JALZUS010000004.1 GCA_023299885.1 Bdellovibrionales bacterium
CCGAATAAGTAAAAAACATAGTTTTAACTAATTGATTGGCAGGCACAGAAGTCATTTTTGATAAGTCTTCTATTGTGCGAGCACCAGGAGTTGCAAACTCTTCTTTTTGAACCTTCTCTGGTTTACTGTTGGGCTTACTATTTTCTGGCTGAGCATCTATGGCCGGGCAAATCTCAACATTAGCCGCAAAGCTACTAGTTTGCGAAACTAATAATTCATCTTCACCAGCCCCCGCTAAAATATGAAACTCTTGGGACTTATCGCCACCAATATTACCTGAATCAGCTTTTACAACCCTAAAGTCTACGCCTAATCTTGAAAATATTTGTTTATAAGCCTCATGCATTTTTTCATAAGACTTCAAAGCGTCTTCTTTTGTTTGGTCAAAAGTATAAGCATCTTTCATTATAAATTCGCGACATCTTAGTAAACCAAAACGAGGCCTTACTTCATCCCTGTACTTTGTTTGTATTTGGTAAATATTTTTAGGGAGGTCTTTATACGACTTTAAGTTATGCCTCACAAAATCAGTAATGACTTCTTCATGAGTCGCGCCTAAGCACCAATCTTGATCAAGTCTGTTTTTAAACTTTAAAAGCCCTTTACCCATCTCGTCCCAACGACCCGTCTCAGACCATAAATCTTTTGGCTGAGCCATAGGCATTAACACCTCAACAGCATTTGCTTTTTCAAGCTCTTCTCTTATAATTTCTTCTAATTTCCTGATAGCTCTTAAAGCTAGTGGTCCGTAGACATAAACACCCTGTCCTACTTTTTTTATGTAACCACCACGCACTAATAGCTGGTGACTTATAATTTCAGCATCAGCTGGCTTTTCTCTTTTTGTATATACAAAGTTGTTCGTCCATCTCATGGTCACGTCCTATGTTGCTTTAGTTCTTAGTTTCAATTTGGTAGGTTCTAATTTTTCTGTGCAAATAGCTACGCTCTAAACCAATAGACTCAGCTGTTTTACTAATATTCCCATTGTTTTCAGCAATCTTATCAATTAAAAATTGTCTTTCAAATGCTGCTCGAGCCTGTCTGAAGTTTAAAGATCTAGAGCCTGAAGAGGCTGTCACATCTAGCCCAGCATATCTTAAATCAGCAGAGTCAATTTCATCTTCTGGAGTTAAAATATATAAGCGCTCAACAAAGTTTTTAAGCTCTCGCACCTGACCAGGCCAATCGTATGTCTTTAAGTCTTCAAGTGCTTTTTCAGAGATTTGTTTTTTTGCAATTCCACTATGCTTGATAAAGGTATTACTAAAATAATCAAACAACATAGGAATATCGTCTTTTCTTTCTGATAGCTTTGGCAAAACTACTTTTTCCATTTTTGATAAAACTTCAAAAAGAACAGGGTCAAATTGCCCTTCATTCTTCAAAGCCTCTAAATCTTTACTTGTACTAAAAATAACTTTTGCATTAGATTTTTCTGCGATATCACTTCCTAAAGTTTTAAACTCTCCTGTCGCAATAAAACGAGCCAATTTCTCTTGAGTCTCTAGCGGCAGCCCAGCAACTTCTTGTATAAAAAGCGTACCATCAATGGCATCCATAATGGCTCCATTTTCATTTTTACCACCAGGATAGAACCCAGAAACATAACCAAAAAGCTTAGACTCAACTAATGTAGCCGGTATAGCTTCACTGTTTACTTCTACAAAATTACGAGACGCTCTTGGGCCTAAGTAGTGTAAATTATGAGCTGAAAGACGACGGCCAGTACCTTTTGCACCCGTTACAAGTAAATGGTCTTTACCCTGAGCTAACGTAGCTAGCTGAGATTTTACATCTGACATAATAGCAGAGCCAGAAACCATCGCTATACTTTGGCGAAGATGATTCAGTAACTGCGCTGACTGGCTTCTTTCTTTTTGAAGCAACAAAATATTATTAATAAGTATGTTAATTTTTTCCATAGAAAGAGGTTTTTCAACAAAATCAAAGGCCCCAAGCTTAGTCGCTTTAACAGCAGTCTCTATAGTTCCATGACCTGACATAATAATGAAGTCTGTATTTTGATACCTTGCTTTTGCTCTTTTTAAAACTTCTAGACCATCAACATCACCAGGCATCCAAATATCTAATAAGACTACGCTCGGCTCAAAACTTGCCATTTTTTCTAAGCCAGACAAACCATCTTCAGCTGTCTCGACATTGTAAGCTTCATCTTTTAATGATGCCGACAAAACATCTCTAATAGGCGCTTCATCATCAACTACTAATATTTTTATATTTTCATTACTCATGGTTATATGTCTTTCTCTATATATTACTTTTTTAACGGCTTACATTTTACTGCAAGCGCTGATTAACTTACTAAATCCGTCAAAGGAAGTCTAATAACAACCTCTGTACCCTCATTTATATTAGAGTAGGCTTTTATATCGCCCTCATGATCCTCTATGATGCGTTTTACAATTGATAGGCCTAGGCCAGTGCCTTTTTTCTTTGTCGTCACATAGGGTTCAAATATTTTATCTACAATTTTTTTATCTATACCAGGGCCATTGTCTTTTATACTTATTTCAATCTCATTATTATTTTTCTTAGTAGCTATTAAAACGCTAGCCTCTTTTTTGTCAGCGACGGCCGCCACAGCATTACCTACTATATTTATAAGAACCCTATTCATCTGAGCTTTATCAAACAAAAAAGCCATAGGCTCTGTAAGCTTAAGATTAAAATCTATAGCCTTATGGGCCTCTTGGAAAACCATTAGTGAGCTCTTAATCACTTGGTTAATTTCATTACTTCTTTTGTTTGTTTTAGGAAGCCTTGAGAATTCACTAAACTCATTAACCATATTTTTTAAATTCTCTGTTTGATCAATAATCATCTCAATGGATTCATTAAAAGCTGGGTCGGTAATATCTTTTGAGAACTTCTTGCGAAGCCTTTGTGCCGACAAACTAATTGGAGTAAGAGGGTTTTTTACCTCATGAGCAATTCTTTTAGCCACTTCAGTCCAAGCCGTTACTCTTTGAGCCTTAAGAACATTGGTCAAATCATCAAAAGTAACAACAAAGCCTAAATCAGAGTTAGTATCATCTGACAGCAAAGAAAGAGTCACTTTAACAGGCTTTGGATCATGCTCTTTCAAACCTAAGTTTATTTCTCTCTCTGTCTTGTTTTTCTTTGTGCGTTTTATCTGATTAAACATATCTTCAAAAACTTGAGAGTATTTTTTTTCCAATACTTTTAAATAATGATTACCCACTAAAGACTCTTTTTTAAGTTCTAAGACTTCTTCAGCATGCTTATTTACCATTGTAATAACGCCTCTAGAATTTACAGAGACCACGCCCGTAGAGACATCAGAAAGGACCACCTGGATATAACGCCGCCCCTCATCTAAGTTAACCAATGTTTTTCTTAAACTTGTATTTGCTTCCCTTAAATCTATGTCTTTTGTCTCGAGCTGCGTTGTCATTTTATTAAAATCACCAATAAGTTGGTTAATTTCAGGCGAGCCTGTTTGCACCTCTAAGTGATGATACTCACCCTTTGCCACCGAATTAGCTGTTTCACCAAGAAGCTCTAAAGGTACACTAATTTGCTTAGCCAGATAAAACCCAAACCAAGTGGCCCCAAGCATAACTACAGATGTCATTAAAACTAAGATAAAAACATATACAGATTTTAAAGGATAAGACACTGGATCTTCATGACTTAAGTTTTTATAAGCTTCTGAAATTTCTTGCCTTCGGCTACCAAATGCTACTGGTATAAATTTACTCACAATAACTGTATAAGATTTTTTATTTTGATCTTTAGATAGCAGAGTTCTTACAAAGCTCCCCTCACCATAAATATCCAAGTAGCTTTTTACAGACCCAGTCTTTTTGATTTCAGAAATGCTAGCCTCATTAATAGACTTTAATTTATTAAAATCAAACTCTGGGCTAAATGATTTTGCAGAAAAATCTCCATCAATATAAAGCTCAATACCATCAAAGCCCATAGACTCTCTAAAAGTAAGTAAGTCGTCTTCAGTGACAACTCTTCGCTCTTTAATCCTGTACTTAAGCTCCACTTTCTCGCCCGTAAGCTTAGGAAGATAGGATTCTAAAAAGTAATCACCCGCACTGATATTACGCTCTTCTTCACTCTTATAATACTCATTAACAACCTCTAATGAGCTTTTAAGCACATTGGTAGTGTTTTGGCTAAACCATTTTTCGAAACTATTGTTAATATAAAAAATACTAATCAAAAGCATTATCACTGTAGGAATAAAACTGAATGAGATAAAGGCTGTAATTAATTTTGTTTTAAGGCTGTTGCCAAAAATACTTCTTGGACTTTCACTATAAGCCTTAACTATATTTCTAAATATTAAAAATATAATAAATAAGACTAAGATAATATTAAAGTTAACAAGTGCAAAGAAAAGCACTGAGTTTTTAATTGCAAAAAACTCATTATGGGTAAACACCCTATACGTTAAAAAAACAAGACCTACAAAAAAAAGACTAAGAGCGATTATTAGTAATCGCTCTTTTTTTCTTTTCTTTAACTCTGCAGGCCCAATGCCAAGTCTTTCCTTGGCAGCATTTCTTTTCATTCAGATAGACTAAAGAGTTGCGTAAATATTTTTACCCACTTGAAACGCTGGGCCACCTTGCTTGATAAGCTCAAGGCATAAAGTTTTAGCCTGCTCAGTTTCTAGGTAGGCTTCTGTTTCTTTATCATCAACACCTGCATGCAAAGTTACAGTGCGAAGCAGTAGCCTAACATTGTAATCGCTAAGCTTCTCATTAAGCTGATCGTAAAAGTCTTGTAATCTGTAACCTGATTTTTGATCTTCTGACATTATTAAATTCTCCTTATAATAAATTCTTTTTAATAGTTAACATTTCAAATAAAGTATCAACTGCATGCTCGCCCTTATTACCTTTTTTACCGCCAGCGCGGTCAAAAGCCTGCTCAGATGTATTTGTCGTAATAACACCAAATACAACTGGCTTACCCGTCTCTAACTGCAGCTGCGTACATCCACGCTCTACACTTGAACAAACATAATCAAAATGAGCAGTCTCACCTTGGATAACAGCGCCTACTGTTGCAACAGCCTCACAGCCAGTTTCCAGTAGCCATTTTGCCGCTAATGGAATTTCATAAGCACCAGGCACTTCAACAACAACATAATCATCTGCCGCATTATGCTTTTCAAAGGCAGCAATCGCGCCGTCTCTTAATTTTGATGTTACTGGTTCGTTAAAACGAGACCATACTAAACCATACTTTTTCTTATTGGGCATTTTCAACCTCTTCAAAAAATTCTTCTTCGTTATTGTTTGCTTTAATGGGCGCTTCCATAGGGCCTAATGGCCTCACAGAAATAAGCTCTAAGCCATACCCCTTCATTCCCACTTTTTCAGGCTGACGATTAGCTAATAGCTCAATTTTACGTACACCAAGTGACCTTAAAATTTGAGCACCTATGCCATAATCTTTTTTATCTCTCTGGAATTTTGTCTTAACGGGTTTATCTGTCAAAGCGTCTGCAAAAGATTGCACACGACTAATAAGCCTATCATCCATGCTCTCTAACCTAAGATACAAAAGTACTCCTACGCCCTCTTTATCAATTTCAGCCAAAGCTGTTTTAATTTGAGTTTTACTTGGAGAGTTAAGGTTTTCAAAAACATCTCCAACTACATTTTCAGTTTGCACCCTTACAAGTACAGGCGATTCACTATCAAACTGTAATCCGTCTGGGCCATTAACTTGGCCTTTAACAATAGCTATATGCTTAGACCCATCAAGTTCGTTTTGAAATAACTTTAATTTAAACCCTTCGCCAAAAGAAGTATCTAAAGGCATTTCAGCGACTTCTTTAACAAAAGTTTCTGTTTCAATTCTGTATTGGATAAGATCTTTAATAGTACCAATCTTTAAATTATGTTTTTTTGCAAAAATCATTAAATCTGGAACTCTAGCCATTGTTCCATCTGGATTCATAATTTCACAAATTGCTGCTGAAGGGTTAAGGCCTGCCAAGATACATAAATCAACACTTGCCTCAGTATGACCAGCGCGCTTTAACACTCCGCCCTCTTGAGCTCTAATTGGAAAGATATGCCCCGGCACACTAATGTCAGAAGCTTGTACATTAGGACGGCTAGCTACAGAAATAGTTCGAGCACGATCGCTTGCAGAGATGCCTGTGCTTACGCCCTCTGAAGCCTCAATACTTAATGTAAAAGCTGTTCCATTTTGTGATTGGTTATATTCTTCTTTTACCATTAACGACAAACCCAATTTATTGATTTGCTGTTGAGGCATAGCTAAACAAATAAGCCCACGAGCCTCTGTTGCCATAAAGTTAACTGACTGCGGATGAATAAAGTCTGCAGCAATAATTATATCCCCTTCATTTTCACGATCTTCATCATCAACAAGGATAACCATTTTTCCTAATTTAATATCTTCTACGATTTCTTCAATAGAATTAAATTGGCTCATAATTAACAACCTCTTTCTTCAGCAAGTTCAGGCATATTATGGACCCAAGCTCTTGCCATGCTATCAACTTCTAAATTCACTAAGTCCTCTTTTTTTAAAAAACTTAGATTTGTTTTCTTCAAAGTTTCTGGAATTAAACAAACGCTAAACTGTAAATCAGAAACATCGTTTACTGTAAGACTAACCCCATTTATGGCAATACTGCCCTTTTTCCAAATGTAAGGCTTTAAGTTTTTAGGGAAATTGAAATTTAAAATCCACGCTTCAGTAAGCTCTTGTACAAAATCAACACTACCCACTGCATCCACATGCCCTGTCACTAAATGCCCATGCACTCTATCGCCAAAGCGCAATGACCGTTCAAGATTAACTTCATTAATTTTAGCTAAGTATTCATTATTAAGAACTGTTAGTTTTAATGTTTCTGGGCCCAATGCAAAAACCATTTTTTCTGAGTCAAAAGATTCCACAGTTAAGCACACTCCATTAGTTGCTATGCTATCGCCAACTTCAATGTCGTTAAAACTATCAGGTATCGCAATGTGGAGCTCGGAGACGTCATTTCTAGAATGAAAATTTAAAACTTTAGAATGGGCTTCTACAAGGCCAGTAAACAAGTAAGTCTCCGTAATTATGTGTTTGTGGAAATATAGGCCCAGCCCGGTTTCTGGTCAATGGCTGTAGTAAATTCTATAGAGCTTGTGAACCCTCAGATCAAATTAAATAGGATTATAGAATCACAAGCCTTAACAATAAGGCTTCCTATAGATAAATAGCCTTATTTCCTATAGGCTAAGCCCATGAAAACTCAAAGAAGGCGCATTAAAAGAGATAAGGTGAACCCCTCTGACTTTACAAACAAACAGCTTATATATGCCTGCGAGCATTGCTCTTTTTATATGAAAAATAGCCAAGCTTGCAATCTCGGGCTTAACACCAAAAACCACCGCATTAGTCAGCAAAATAAAACCTATAATATGGGTGGCGAGATGGCTTTTTGCCGCTTCTTAGAAATTGATTAGACTATGGGCCTCTGCCCCAAAGCCGAGCCCAATACAAAAAAAAATTAACATCTGCCCCTGACTATGATTAATATATAAGAGCAAGTGATTAATTTAAAAAATTGAGGGAACTATGGCTAAGAAAAAAGCAAAAAAGAAGACTAAGAAAAAAGCTGTTAAAAAGAAAGTAGTAAAAAGAAAAACTACTAAGAAAAAGGTGACTAAAAAGAAAGTCTCCAAGAAAAAGACCAGCAAGAAAAAAACTACTAAAAAGAAAGCTGTAAAAAAGAAGGCTAAGAAAAAAGTTTCTAAAAAGAAAGT
>JALZUS010000005.1 GCA_023299885.1 Bdellovibrionales bacterium
GGTGAAGCACGTGAGTCGTTAGCCGCTATCCCTGGTTTGGCAGCAAAAGGCCAAGTGAATCCATATGTACTAATAATTTCTGATAACAATACAAAACTATCTGGTCGTATCGATGAGCAAAGTTTTTCTATGGTTCCAACATTTGAGTCTTTAAAGGCTTTGGGTTGGAAAGTAATAGAGGTAGAGGCGGGTCATGACTTAGAGGCTTGTCTTGAGGCTATCGAAAGCGCTTGTGATATAGCTACAAAAAACTCAAAACAGCCCGTGGCTTTGCATGTAAAAACAATTAAAGGCTACGGTGTTAAAAAGACAGAAGAGTCAGCCTCTGGTGGGCATGGTTTTCCATTAAAAACGACAGAAGGCTTGCCGGCTTTTATTGATGAAATTTATAATGGTAAAGAGGTGCCAGCAGAGTTTACAGCATGGTGTGATGCCCTTAAGAATGATGAAGCCCAAAAGATCGCAAGCAATAAGAACGCAAAGCCTAGCGCTATAAAAAAAGAAAAAGTTCAGGTGGGCGTAGCCAATGCGCTTATAGATGCTCGCAAAAAAGGTTTGCCAGTTATTTCTGTAACTTCAGACCTTCCGGGCTCTACAGGACTAGCTGCTTTTAGAAAAGAATTTGCAGAAGCCTCTTTTGATGTAGGCATTGCAGAGTCTAACATGGTGAGCACTGCTGCTGGTTTTGCAAAAGAGGGTTATGTACCTGTTGTGGATACCTTTGCACAGTTTGGTGTAACAAAGGGTGCGCTGCCATTAACAATGGCTTCTCTTTCTGGTGCGCCAGTAATTTCAGTTTTTTCTCATGCAGGTTTTCAGGATGCTGCCGATGGGGCCTCTCACCAGGGGTTAACCTATATGTCTATGGTGTCGGCCATACCAAATACAAAAGTCTTTTGTTTAAGTACATCTAAAGAGGCTTACGAGCTAATCACTCAAGCAATTACTGATTATGCTAGCGCATTAAAAGCAGGTAAAACGCCAATGCAATATGTTTTCTTTTTAGGTCGCGAAACATTTGTACCAGAAATTTCTGGAGCCACTTATAAGATAGGTAAGGCGCAAGTTTTATTTGGTGCTGGTGATGCAGATGCAACCATTGTAGCGACGGGTCCGCTAGTGCATCAGGCGCTAAAGGCCGCTGAAACTTTAAAAGCTAATGGTAAAAAGGTTTATGTTGTGAATTTATCTAATGTGAATGATATCGATACAGACACAATTGCAGAGTGTTTAAAAAAATCTAAGGGTAAATTAGTCACTGTTGAAGACCATCAAATGATTGGTGGCTTTGGGGCATTGGTTACACATGCGCTGGCGCTTAAGGGGTGCGAATTTAAATTAACAAGCTTAGCTGTAAAAGGTGAGTTTGGTAGAAGCGCGTATTCTGCAGGGGAGTTGTATGCTTTGCATGGGCTAGATGCTGAAGCGATTGTGGCTGCTGTTTAGTTTTTAATTTTTAGACAATAAAAAAGCTCACTGTTAAAAGTGAGCTTTTTTATTGAACTTATTAAAAATATTAATTTCTGCTTGGTCCACAGTCGTAAACTGCATCTGAAGCTGTAACCACAGTTCTTCCGCCTGTTGCAGCGGGGCCGGCTGCAAATAACTCTAACTTAGAAGTTGTATCAGTTTTTATAGAACAACCATCAGCTAATGGCGCATGTGCATTAACAGTAATGCTAAAACTAGGGTGGATTTCATTCCCCATGAAAGTGGTTGTGCTTCCAGTCTTTACAATTTTAAGATCTTTAATAGATGTAGATCCAGCTTTTTCAACAAATGATTCGTTTGAAATGACTGCATTCAATGCGTCTACAACTTCAGTCAGTGTTGCTGAGAAAGCGCTTGTTGATGCCATAAGTAAAACTGCCATTAATAATTTCTTCATAATAAATTCTCCCTTTGTGAGATTGAAGTATGCCTGTATTCATTGCCTTAAGTAAGGTTATTGAGGCCCTTAGAAAGGATTACATTTACATTGGCTTTGGGCATAGGAAATATATACAAAGCCAATACTGTGTAATGATTGATTATTTTTTTATATAAAATATTTGTAATGTCTTTTTTAATAGATTGGTTTTCATATCAGTTTTAATTAAAAGGGAGAAAAAATGTCAAAAATTATTTTAATTTTAATATCATTCGTTTTTTCAGCATCTTCATATGCTGAGTCACTACTTAAAGAAGTGAGCGCTACAAGCTTAGGTGAGTATAAACTTGTAAAAGTAAGTTTGGATAAACCTACAGGTAATTACTCTCTAACTGTTTCGGATATAGCTCGTTCTTCATGCGGTAAAACGCCAGGTGCTTACTTAGATTCTGAAAGTTTGTCTGAAAATGTTAGCACTGTTAATATTGTTGGAATGACAATAACTCAAGATTGCCCTGTAAGACAGTTGCCTGATGGAACGGTTGAGGCTTATCCAGTTATTGAGTATGAAAGAGCTGGGCAGATGGAGTTTACTGCAACTGGGTCTGAAGTTTATTTTTTAATTCCAGCTCATGCTAACTACTTTGTAGAAAAAAGATAAACGGATTTCTGGTAACAAAAAAGCTCACATTAATATGTGAGCTTTTTTTATGCTTTGAATTTATTAAGCCTTTAAGCTTTATCGTCTAAGCTTTCTTTTTTTACGCTATCAGTAACATCAATCTCATCCTCACTGATGCCTTTTTTAAAGTTTTTAATGCTTTCGCCTAATGATTTACCAAGGCCTGGTAATCTTTTTGAACCGAATAAAACAATAACGATTCCGCCAACGATAAGTAATTGCCATAAACTGGGACTCATAAATTTGCTCCTATTAGGTTTTGTTCTCTATCTATTTATAATAACCTGTGAGGGTAAAACAAGCAAAATGTAAAATTTAGGTCTATCCTAGGCTTCAGAATCTTCTTCTTCGGCTTCAAATTTTACATTTTTGTCTCTGTTTTGATGGCTTAGGCTCCAAAACATAAGGTCATCGCCTGAGAGGCTGTAATCAAGCTTAGCTAGCTTTATAGCTAAAGGCATAGCATCGTTATTGAGGGCGGCACTTCTGCGGCGCTCGCCTCTGCGTTCAAACTCTTCTCGTTTATGCAGAAAGCTTTGTAGTTGAATGGCTCTTAAAATAAGGCTTTGTTCGTAGTTGAAAATACCCAGCTCGCGTTTTGTGAATTCTTGCAAGTTTTTGTTTTTAACCATGGAAGAGGTCGTGTGCTCTTCTGCTGGGTCATTACTGATAGCAGCCCTAAAGTAGGCAAAAGTAATTCCAGACATAAGTTCTATGTTGTCGTTAGGTCTTATAGACTGGTGATAATAGTTAGTCATGTAGTTACAAAAAATTTCATTTTGCTCGGGGTTGTCTAAAACTTTTTGTAAGTTGGGTAATAAATAAGGTGCTAGGCCAAAATCATAACAGTCTAAAAAAGGAAGCAATGGGTTTTTTGTGCGCAAAAACTTTAGATACTCTTCGCGGCGTCTTGGTAAGGCGCTAAATTCTAAGATAGGCGCAGTCTCTTGAATAGCCTGGCGTAGAGTTGTTTCTAGTGCAAAATTAATTTTATATTTTAAGCGTATAGCTCTTAAGCTTCTGATGGAGTCTTCTTCTATGCGTTGCTTGGGTTCGCCAATCATGCGTATCCAGCCTTCATGAAGGTCTTTAAGGCCTCCTACTTCATCGAGTAAAACATCATCAACGGGGTCATAAAATAAAGCGTTTATAGTGAAGTCTCTGCGGTAAGCATCTTCTTTAGGGTCACCAAAAAGGTTGTCGCCCCATTGGCTTTCGTCGTCTTTCTCTTCTGCGCTGGGGTCACGTCTAAATGTAGCGACTTCGTATTGTTGCTCCTGTTGGTTAACAGTGCGCTTAACTAATACTAGTTTAAATCTGCGCCCAATAACAAAGGCATTACGTATAAGCTTTCGTACTTGGTTGGGCCTAGCCATTGTACCAATGTCATAGTCCTTAGGATTAATACCTAAAAGTAAATCGCGGACGCAACCACCAACTAAGTAAGTTGTATGACCAGCGTTTTTTAATTTTTTTACGATATTAAAGGCGTGACGATCAAGCCAGTCTTTATGAAGCCGGGGAGTGGGTTTTTCTTTTTTGGCGTCAGATTGTGAGTGGCCATTTTGTGCTGTAGTCTTAGATGTCATAACTGTATAGGAGCCACAGTGTCATATTTGGACGATCACTTCAACTTTGAAATTTCTGGAGAAATCACCAGAGAAACTAATGAAGGCGATACAGCCCCTAAATTGGTTTTTTTACATGGGCTTATGGGCTCCTTAAGTAACTGGAGAAGCTTGGTAAAGCATTTCTCTGAAAGCTATCAGGTGCTTACTTATGACCAAAGGGGTCATGGCAGGTCCTTTAAGCCTGAGTCTGGTTATGCGCCATCTGATTTTGCTGATGATTTGCATCAAATTATTAATGACTTAGGCTGGGATAAAATCAACTTAGTAGGCCACTCTATGGGCGCTAGAAATGCCTTACAGTTTGCAGCTCTTTACCCTGAGAGGGTCCAATCTTTAGTTATGGAAGATATGGGGCCTGAGTCTGTAGATAAATCTGTTGATAGAATTACAGGTCTTATCACTTCAGTACCAACGCCTTTTAAAAATAAGCAGCAAGCTAAAGATTTTTTTGCAGGGCCATTTTTAGAGATCCATAAAGAAAATAAGCAGGTAGCTACCCTAGCCAAGTTTTTTTACTCTAATTTAGATCAGGCAGAGGGTGGTTCTATAGATTGGCGTTTTTCTAAAGAGGGTATTCTTAAAACGATGGAAGAGGGGCGCGGTGTAGACCGATGGGCTGAGTTTACAGCTCTTTCCATGCCTACAATGGTAATGCGAGGTGAGTACTCTAATGACCTTAGCCGAGAGGTGTTTGATAAGATGCAAAGCGTTAACAGAAAAGCCAAGGCTATAGAAGTTAAGGGTGTGGGGCACTGGATTCATTTTGAAAAACCAAAAGAGTTTACTCAGCTATTAAAGACCTTCTTGGAGTCATCTCATTGACCTTATAGGGGGCACAGACTACAACTAGCATAGTGAAATTTTCAGACTTAAATCTACATCCCGATCTAGCAAAAACTATAACCGATATTGGTTTTACAGAGTGTACTCCTATACAAGAGGCCTCGATTCCAATCATACAAGAAGGCAAGGATATTTCAGGCCTTGCTCAAACAGGTACTGGCAAAACTGGTGCTTACTTGATTCCGGTGATAGATAGAATTTTAAAATCTAAACAAACAGCAGAGCCTACTGACCAAGACCGCTTTGTTGGTTTTAAAGAGTGGCGTGAACCTCATTTTATTTTAGTACTAGTTCCAACACGTGAGTTGGCTCAGCAGGTACAGGATAATTTTAATACTTTCTCTAAAGGTACAGGTTTAAAATCTGTTGCTATTTATGGTGGTACTTCTTATGAGCCACAAAAAAAGGCTTTAGCTGAAGGCGTTCAATTTGTAATTGCAACTCCTGGTCGTTTGATTGATTTATTTAAAGACAAAGTTGTAGATTTACACCAAGTGCGTGCCATTATTTTTGATGAAGCCGATAGAATGTTTGATATGGGCTTTAAAGATGATATGCGCTATTTGCTAACTCGCATTCCTCGTGAAAGACAAATGCTTATCTTTAGTGCCACAATGAATTTTGAGGTTTCTAATGTAGCTTATGAGTTTGGTTCAGAGCCTATCGAAGTTAATATCAGTAAAGACCAAACAACTGCTGAAAATGTGAAAGATGAAATTTTTCATGTAGGAGACTCTGATAAGCCTTCTTATTTATACTCTTTAATTAAACGTGATAACCCAAAGCAGGTTATTGTTTTTACAAACTTTAAATACAAAGTAGAGCGTGTTGCTAGATTTTTATCTGACAATGGGTTTCCGGCAGTGGGTATTTCAAGCTTATTATCTCAGGCACAGCGCAATAAAGTAATGGGCCAATTTAAAGACCCTGAATCTAAACAAAATATTTTAGTAGCTACAGATGTGGCTGCTCGTGGTTTAGATATTAAAGGCGTTGATATGGTAGTTAACTTTGAAATGCCTGATTCTGCAGAAAACTATGTGCATCGTATTGGACGTACTGGCCGCGCAGGGGCTGAAGGTGTTGCCTTTAGTTTAGTAAGCGACCGTGATGTTGAAGCTTTGTCTCGTATTCATGATTATGTAGATAGAAAATTAGATATTGGTTGGTTAGAAGATAAAGAAATTTTAACTGATGTTAAAAAAATGCAAGAGTTCTCGCCAAGAGTTTCTTACGATAAAAAACCAGGCCGTGATGGTCGAAGAAATTCTGGCGGCAAAGGTGGACCTCGCCGTGATGGTGCTAAAGGCGGACCAAGACGTGACCAAAAGCGTGATGGACGACCTGGAGCTAAAAAGTTTGATGGCCCTAAGCGTGATCATAAAGCTGGAGGCAGCAAGCCTTATAGCAAAAAGAAAAGCGTTCATAGAGATAATGATATAGATGGCCGTAGCTCTGGAAGCTCTGCTAAAGTAGCATCTAGCAAACCAGCTAATTTTAAAAAGAAGTCTTCAGCTAAAAAGAAGAACGTTAAATTTAAATCTACTTATAAGCACAAAAACAACAGACCTAAATTTGACCCTACTCAAAAGCGTACAGGTAAAAAGCCAGCAGCGGCTGCACCTCAAGGTTTAGGTCAAAAAGTTTCTAGCTTCTTTAAAGATTTATTTAGTTAAACTAAGAAATTTTTTTATTTAAATTTTTTACAATATCATGAATGATTTACTGTGGTATCCAAGTAGCCCACAGTTTGTAGGCTATTTTCTTTACTGAGTACATCTATATTTGCTACAAGCTCTTTATGCAGACGCAAAACTTTAAGGACATTCTTAGGCAAGAGCTTGAAAGCAGAGCTAAGGTAAACTCTAGTTACTCACTAAGAGCTTTCGCAAGAGACTTGCAAATTGACCCGTCAAATTTATCTAAAATTATATCGGGAAAGATATCGCCATTTAAAAAAACAAAAGAGCGCATTCTATTAGATTTAGGTTTCTCTCTGAAAGAGACATTAATAATTATTGAAAAAAAGAAAGCCCATTTAAAAAACTTTAAAACTTTAGAAATCGAAGCTTTTGAATATATTTCTGAGTGGCATCATGATGCTATTTTAGAGTTAACAAGACTCTCTTTTTTTAAGCCTAGCCATAAATGGATAGCTAAAACCTTAGATATTTCTGAGTTGAAAGTTAAATTGGCTGTGGAAAGGCTAGTTAGCTTAGGTTACTTAGAGATTACAGAAGATAAAAAATGGATTGATAAGCTTGGTGATGTAACAATGCACAAAAATGTTAATTTCACTAATCATGCTTTGAAGAATAGGCAGATTGATATTTTAAAAAAATCTGAAGATGCTGTCAGGTCTACTCCTGTTGCAGAGAGAGATCACACATACACTATGTTTGCGATTGATAGAAATGACATTCAAGAAGTGAAGCAAGAGATTAAAACCTTTAGGAGGAAGCTGACTCAGTTTTTAGAGCGCGGAGCTACTAAGCCAAACAGTGTTTATCAGCTGCACATAGGTTTCTTTCCTTTAACTAAAAAATATAACCAGGAGCAATAACAATGAGACATTTATTAATCACTTTTGCGCTTATCTTTACATGCATTAGTTCACATGCATCAAAAGACGGAGGCGGTGGCAATATAATAGAGAATGAACAAGTGAGTTTTAAAGATATGTCTAGGTTTTTATCAAAAAGTAAATCCTTAGTTATAGCTTGGCTTAACTTTCAGCAGCTTAATATGGAAAATAATTTTTATGTAAGTTACGGAGATAGGGATACCGAAAAAGCGATTCAAAGCTTGATTGCTAACAGAAAAATAAACCCTAGCTTAGAGGATAACCTTAGGTTTGAACTTCTTGTAGATAGTGGTTGTTATGTTGCGGGAGAAGGCTACAAAGATGCGGGTGTGGTGCAAGAGTACCAAGATGGTAAATATCCAATTTGTATTAGCTATGAAAGGCTCTCTAAAAAACTAAATAAAGTTAACTTTAGAAAGCAATTATTTGCTTTAATTATTCATGAGATGAGCCACTGGGCAGGGTTGGGTGAGTTGGATGCGCAGCTAATTCAGAAGTATGTTTATGACTCAGTTTTAGGTATAGATTTAGAAAAAATAGCAAAAATCTCGTCACTGCAAATATATATCTACTCTCGTACGGGGGATGCAGTTAATCATCTACTCATGAACGGAACATATTCAAAGAGCAAGGCTCAAAGTGAGGCTTATCGCATAAGTAATAATATGTCTGAAAACTATATTAAAAAAGCACCATTTAACTTTATCCCTGTAGGGGTATCTAAAGTAATTTTAGATTATAGAGATAGAGATAGAGATAAAATGATTAGTACACTGGGCGCATATGCTGAATTACTTGAAATATACAATACAACTAGAGCTCATTATTATGAGGTTAACCATCCAGAACCAACTAAATGGTTAAATAAAATGTTACTTAATAACAATAAAAAAGGAGAATTATAATGAAATTATTATTAACTATATTAACTGCAATTACGATTGCTGAATTAGCAATTGCTCAAGACACAATAAAGAATCATGCTGCATCAATAAGCCTTACAAAATATATATTTAGTGTACCTGTGGTGGGGATAAGTAATGTCAGGCTTTCAATAAGCACCAACTGTGGTGATGTTGGCCCTGTTAGGATAACTCATCCATATAGCCAGCCTACATCTAATACATTTCAACTTATTAGTGTTATTACGGATGCGGGCGTAGCAACAGATAGGCTTTGCAGGGAGCCAGGAAAACCAGCGCTATTTTTTATACCTATTGAAGATATTAATTTAAAAGATTCTGATAAGTTTACTTTATATGTGCCCTCAAGGTTTAAGGTTAAGGTCGATTACTTGGTAGGAAATAGCCTTTAAAAAAGTTTCTAGCTTCTTTAAAGATTTATTTAGTTAAAATCTGTATTTAATTGGGACATATTAAAAAAATATGTCCTTTAAGCCAGACTAGAGTCTGTTTCCTGTAATTAAAGAATTTTCGCCTCTATATATAGCCACATATTCCGATAAGCCTATGTGGTCCGGAGGTTTATATTGGGTTTTAAAAAAATACTTTTTGTTATTATTTCTATTATTGCAGCTGGCTGTACAAATAATATATCAAGTGTAAATAACTCAGACTCTTCTGATGACCTAAACGCAAGTAGCGCAAAACCAAATGTTTTATTTATTATAGCTGATGATGTCGGTGTGGCTGAAATTCCGGGTTATAATGTAGGTGCTACTAAACCTGTAATGCCCAATGTACAAAGCTTAGTTTCTGATGGCGTAAGTTTTGATAGTGTTTGGGCTTATCCTATTTGCTCTCCAACAAGGGCTTCTATTTTAACAGGAAAAGAGTCGTATAGAACTGGTGTTACAGATGCCACAGTTAATAATGAGCTTAATGAAAATGAAAATACAATTTTTAAACATTTAAAAGCAATAAACTCTGATTATGAAGCTGCTGTTTTTGGTAAGTGGCATGTGTCTAGTAATGATGTGGATGGGCCCTCTAAATTAGGGGTTGATGACTATCAAGGCCTTTTAATTGGCGGAGTAAATGATTACTACAATTGGAATCTAACTCAAAATGGTAGTACGAGTTCTTATTCAGGTTATATAACAGAAAAAATTTCTGATATGGCAATAGATTGGATTAGTGATAAGGGTGAAGACCCATGGTTTGCATGGGTTGCTTACACGGCTCCGCATACTCCATTTCACTTACCTCCGGCGGGGACTCACTCACAGGGTGACTTATCAACTAGCCAAGCCGACATAGACGCAAACCCTCTTCCTTATTTTATGGCTATGCTAGAAAATTTAGATCATGAAATTGGTAGGGTATTAAATTCTTTAAGTGATGAAGTTAGGAAAAATACAGTTATTGTTTTTTTAGGAGACAACGGGACTCATAAACATGTGATACAAGCCCCTTATCCTTCGGCTTACTCTTCTAAGGGGACGCTCTATCAGGGTGGTGTTCATGTGCCGCTCATAGTTTCGGGTGCTAATGTCTCAAGAAAAAATGCTAGGGACAATACAATGATATCATCTGTGGACTTGCACTCAACACTCTTAGAAATTATGGGGACAGGCGCATCTAATGAAGTAGACGCTATTAGCTTTAAAGACTTACTAACTTCTTCAAGTTTGTCCAATAAGAGAGATTATAGTGTGTCTGGTTTTACTGACACTAATCAATCAAAAAGTGGGGCGGCGATTAGGGGCGAAAAGTATAAGTACATGGCTTTTAATAATTCTACTGAGGCTTTTGTAGATTTAGGATCTGACCCTTACGAGCTATCCCCTTTAGATATAGGCGCACTAAGCTCAGAGCAGCAGGCCAGTTATGATAGCTTAAAGAATAAATTAACAGAGCTTTATTCTTTTGGTACAGCTAAAAATATAACAAACTCTATACTTACAAATACAAGCTCTCATTGCGAAGCCCATATGGGGAGTTACGGTAGTGTGATTGATGACATACTTGAGGGGACTTCATTAGCCGGGCAACTAATTATTTCATCTAATGCTTCAGAGTGTTCATTTATAACAAACTCATTGCCTAATCATGATATAAATAATGGTAGTAAGAAGTTTGTTAACCAAACAAAAGAAGTTAGTAAAGTTTTTAATATAACTAAGTCTCCTGTTTTTGCATCGAGTGCTACTCCTATAAGTATAAACACAGATAATGCTATTTTATTAAATGGTGCTAAGGTGGATTTACTAGCGGCAGCTTGTTATGGTGTTGGGCCAGACCCACTAGGTTCTGAAAAAATTGGGTGTGGTGATATCTCTCTCCCTTGGAGGTACGACCCTATGTCGAGCCTTAATAGCTTTGGTACTGACAGCCACAATGCACATACTCAGGGCGATGGATCTTATCATTATCATGGTAACCCAGTGGCCCTCTTTGATGATTCGAGCTCTGCAACAAAGGAGTCTCCAGTTATAGGTTTTGCTGCTGATGGTTTTCCAATTTTTGGCTCTTATATAAAAGAAAACGGTAAAGTCAGAAGGGTCACATCAGGATATACACTTAAAGCCGGCAACCGAGTGAGCCAACCTAATGAAGGTGCTTTTCCTGGAGGTGCCTATGATGGCACTTTTAGAGATGACTATGAATTTACAAATGCAGGTGACCTAGATGAGTGTAATGGCATGAGCTTAAATGGTGTTTATGGTTACTATGTTACCAATCACTTTCCATGGATAATGTCATGTTTTAAAGGAACTCCAGATAGTAGTTTCAATAAGTAGTTAATGATCTAATGGTTTTATCTGAGGCATTGTGATTTTAATGCTTTCAATACTATAAGAGATTATAGCTTGGGCTATAGCATTATCTTTGGATATGAATTTTTCGACTTCTTTTTTGCTATGAGCTTTAAGTACAATAAACGACATCTTTGTTTTATCTATAGACCCGCCAAAAATAATTATTTTTTGCTTATATAAGTTTTTTAAATAAAAAACATGCTCGCCTATAAAATTTTGTTTTTTAAATGGAAGTTTTTCATTCCAGTTTTTACCCTTTGTGTAGGTCACTTTATAGTACGTCTTATGTGGCTTCAGATGGGCATGGCTAGAAGATAGAAATAAAAAAAATAAAACAGTTAAAAATATTTTCATAGTACTACTCAAGCCAAGTGAATGTTTTTAAAATTTTATTGCAGTCTTTAAAACTCTCTTTAAAGGCTTCTTTGTTATCGCTACAAGTAAGCACAACAGAGTTACCATTTTTTAAAAGCATAACCTGTCGTAGCTGTATTTCTGATTTTGAATTATATAAATCCATCATATAAGAAACATTACCATTAATTTTTATAGGCTGAGCTTTTAAAACTTCTAGTCCTAATCGTTGGTAATCATTGCGCCAATACTTTACATAATCTTTTAAATTATTTTGCTTAATGTTTTTATTAATTTTAATACTTAAAAGTGCATTGCCCTTGGGGGGCTTTATTTGTGAATGTCTATTTTTAGTAGCCTCTGTGTCTTCAACAATTTTCCAGTTGGTGTCTTTGGCTGTAATTGAAAACCCTATGTTTGAGGCTATTAGCTGATGGTCATTTTGTAGGTGAGCTGCCGAAATAAGCCCAGGAGCTGGTGCTGCCAAGCTTAGTGTGGTGTAAAGGAAAGTAGTCCAAAGAGAGGTCATTGTAAGCAATATTTTCATACCTATAGTGTTTCTTATGGCTTGAAAGAATGCAAATTAAACCTGGTGGGTCTGGACAGTGATATGTAGACAGTCTCTCAGGAGTTAGGTATTTATTGTGCTTATGAAGCGACCAAGACTCTTACTGACTAGAAAAATACCAACGCCAACTTACTATGTGGCAGCTCTTAATGGAGAGTTTAATGACTGGGCTATAGATGAAGAAGAATGTCTTCTCTATAAAGGCCAATGGCGTAAAAAAGTTTTTAAAGCCAATAAAAAAGCTACTCTTGATTTAGAGTTAGGCACAGGTACGGGGACTCACTTTGCCCACTATGCGCAAAACAATCCTGACCACTGTGTAATTGGTATTGAGCGTAAGTATAAGCCGCTTATTCAAACGATTAGGCGTGCTGTGAATGCAGGTTGTACTAATGCTAGAGGGGTTCGTTATCACGCAGATTTTATTTCAGATATTTTTGCAAAAGAAGAGCTTGATAATGTATTTATTCATTTCCCAGACCCTTGGGTAAAAAAGAGAAAAGCAAAAAACAGATTGATACAGCCAGAGTTTTTAGAAGAACTTTATGAGATGCAAAAATCAGGTGCTTTTTTAGAGTTTAAAACAGACGATAAAAATTACTATAAAGAGGCTTTAGCTCGGTTTAAAAAATCTAAATATAAAATGATTGATTATACAGAAGACCTTCATAATTCTCCTTGGGCTGTGGGTAATGTTATTACTCAGTTTGAACGTATATTTTTAAACCAAGATATAAAAATTAACTACGTCTTAATGATGAAAGAATAGTCGTGAACAATATAACTGCGAAAAGTACAGCTGTAAAAAAAATAGCAATATTAGGTGCAAGCTCAGGATTAGGTTTAGAGATTGCTAAAATTTATGACGTAGAGTCTTCACTGTTTTTATCTTCTAGAAAAACTAAAAATATTAAGCTGACAGGTAATCATTTTTACTTTGATTGTGACTTCACAAAAAATTTTTCAGAAATGCTTGTGTTTTTAAAATCTTTTAATCCAGAGGTTATCATTTATACGGCCGGTGGTGGCCCTTATGGTGATTTTAAACTAAAAGACCTTAAAGATCATAAGTGGTCTTTGGCTGTAAACTTTGAAGCTCCACAGGCTTTAGTTCACTTTTGTTTGAATGAGCTTCCAGGGCTTAAGCAGCTTTGCGTAGTTGGCTCCTCAGTAGCAGAAAATAAAGCTGATCCAAAAGCGGCTAGTTATTCGGCTGGTAAGCATGCTTTGGTAGGTTTACATAAAAGTGTAGTGATAGAAGAGCCTAATTTTGATTTTAGGCTTTTTAGTCCAAGCTATATGGACACAAAAATGCTCCCTAAGTCGGCACCTGTCAGGAAGGGCAAGGTTGGCCAGCCAGAAAAAATCGCTAAGCAAATGATAGAGTGGCTTAACAATAGCTCGGCATTTCAAGAGCACAAAGTTATTTAATAAAACTTAAAATACAATAAACCCCATCTTAATAAAGCACTTTATAGCATTTACCTATGGTTAGATTTTATATTGATACTTGGTCTTTTTCTAAAAGACAGATAGATTTATATCTTTAGCAAGGAGTAATCATGAGCGAAACTATCGAAAATGTAATTATTATGGGTTCTGGCCCTGCAGGTTTAACAGCAGCTATCTATGCGGCACGTGCTAACCTTAACCCACTTATGTTTGAAGGCGAAGAGGCTGGTGGTCAGCTTATGACAACGACTGAGGTTGAAAACTACCCAGGCTTTAAAGATGGTATTACTGGCCCCGAGCTTATGGATGTTACTCGTGCCCAAGCTGAGCGTTTTGGGACTCGCTTTATTATGAAAAACGTAAATAAGGTGGACCTATCTAAGCAGCCTTTTAAAGTGATGGTGGGCGATAAAACTTATCTAACTAAAACATTAATTATCTCTACTGGCGCAACGGCTAAGTATTTAGGTCTTGAGAATGAAAAGAAATTTTTAGGCCGTGGAGTTTCAGCATGTGCGACTTGTGATGGTGCTTTTTTTAGAGATATGGAATGCGCGATTGTGGGTGGTGGCGATACAGCCATGGAAGAGGCGTTATTTTTAACTAGGTTTGCTTCAAAAGTTTATGTGCTTCATAGAAGGGAAGACTTCAGAGCCTCTAAAATTATGTCTGACAGAGTTAAAGCTCATGAAAAGATTGAAGTGATGTGGAATACAGAGCTTAAAGACATTATGGGTGATGATGTAGTTAAGTCGATAAAAATCTACAACAACAAAACAGATGAAACTAAAGAGATGAAAATGGACGGTGTCTTTATAGCTATCGGGCATAAGCCAAATACTGAAGTTTTTGAAGGTCAATTAACTACAGATGATGTTGGCTATATCCTTACAGAGGGTAAGTCGACAAATACTAATATCCCTGGCGTATTCGCTTCTGGTGATGTGCAAGACTCTAATTATAGGCAGGCTATTACAGCTGCTGGCACAGGCTGTATGGCCGCTATTGATGCTGAGCGCTGGTTAGAAAATCAAGAGCATTAGAATGTACTTCCCTGGGCGCTTAGGCGTATTCAGGGAGATATTTTAGGCATAAAAAAAGCTGCGATAAACGCAGCTTTTTTTGTTTGTAGTCTCGAACATAAGTATTAACGCTTTGAGAACTGACTTGAACGACGAGCTTTCTTTAAGCCGTATTTCTTTCTTTCAACCATACGAGAATCTCTAGTTAGGTATCCTGCTTTTTTAAGTACTGGGCGGTGAGTTTCATCAACAGCAAGTAATGCTCTTGAAACACCATGTCTGATAGCCTCAGTTTGTCCAGTCAATCCACCACCTGTAACAGTAATGAATAGATCAAACTTGTTTTTAGTTTCAGTCACAGTAAATGGCTGTAAAACCTTAACTCTATTAATTGGAGTTTGAAGATAGATTTCACCTTCTTTACCATTAATTTTAATTTTTCCAGAACCTGGCTTTAAGAAAATACGAGCTGCGCTTGTTTTTCTTCTTCCAGTTGCGTAATAAACTTTTTCTTGAGCTGCCATATCTTATCTATCCTTTTATTTCTAAAGCTGCAGGTTGTTGAGCAGCATGTGGGTGCACAGCTGTTTCGTAAACTTTTAGTTTGTTCATAAGTTTTCTGCCTAATTTGTTTCTAGGGATCATGCCTCTTACAGCATTGATAACAATTTGGTCAGAGTCTTTTTCTAATAATTCTTTTGCAGTCTGTTCTTTTAATGATCCAAAGAAACGAGAACGAGAGTAATACTTTTTATTATCCCATTTGTTACCTGTCATTTTTACTTTGCTGCTGTTTACAACAACAACGAAATCACCTGTATCAACATGTGGAGTAAAAGTAGGCTTATGTTTGCCACGTAATACTGTAGCAATCTCAGTTGCCATACGACCTAAAGTTTTTCCTTCAGCGTCTACTATCCACCAAGCTGGTGTAATTTCATTGTTTTTTGCGTTCCATGTTTTCATTATATTTTCCTAGGTTTTCTTCTAATTTCTTGTGTCATATCTTTAAGCAACATTTTACTTGTGAAGACTAGTATTTTTAAAGTTCTTGGCCTTTTCTGTCAAGGTTTTCAGGGTATATAACCTCTTCTAAAAAGAGGCCTTTGGCTGAAGCGGTCTTACCAGCCTTGGTTCTGTCTTTTGAATTGAGGATTTCTAGCATTTTTTCTGGCCCATAGCCCTCAAAATAGAGGTCTATGGCCGTACCGACGAGATTACGGACCATTTGCTTTAAAAACCCATTACCAGTTACTAAAAACTCTATATTTGAAGTATTTTCAATATTTTGCCACTGAGCCTCATAAATCTCTCTATTAGTATGGGCCACGTCTGTGCCTGTATTTTGAAATGCCTTAAAATCATGCAGCCCAATAAGTGTCTTAGTGAGCTCATTAAGTTTTATTATGTCGAGCGGCCGGGCCACCCAAGTTAAATATTGGTTGTTAAGTGCTGGGGGAGTTTTGCAATTATGAATCTGATAGCGATATGTTTTTTTAATAACAGAACCTTTAGCATGAAAATCATTAGGCATAAGCCATGCTTTTTTTACAGAGATGTCATGGGGGAGGTTAGCGTTTAAGGCCATAAGTAAGTTTAGCCTAGGGTTAAGTTCATCAATCCTAAAGTGGGCGACCTGTCCTTTGGCGTGAGTGCCTGCGTCTGTGCGGCCAGAGCCAATGAGTGAAATTTTTTGATGGCAAAGTTTTTCTAAGGCCTCTTCTATAAGGCCTTGGATTGTTTTTTTTGTTTCTGTTTGTTTTTGCCAACCAAAATAATGGGTACCTTCATAGGTAATAAGAAGTTTTACGGTTTGCATAGGGTGGTTGTAGGTTTATTTTTAAGTATCTTCAACCAAAAAATATTAGGCTAAAAATTTTGTAAATTAAAAGTTCATCATTAGGCCGGCGTTGATAAAATCAGAGGTAAACTGATAGTCACCAGAAATAGCCGCGTAGTTTTTGTATTCTAAGGTAAACCACATGCCGTTAATCCCGTACTCATCATCAAGCCTTGCTGCTTGGTTTTTTGAAATGCCAGAAAGTGAAAAGCCTATGCCAACAGAGCCCTGCCCAAGTAATGATGCAGCAAACTTAGGGCTTTTAAAATCATCATCAATTTCAAAATAACCTGTAAAGCCCACTCCACCTCTTACATAGGGGAGGATGATTTGATGGTCAGAAAACTGTATAGTCCAAAGTAATCCTGTCGTCATAGGAAAAGCAAAAAGTTTGAGTTTATCAATTTCAGAAGGTTGAGGTGTTGCTGTGTCGGTAAAAATACCTCGACCGCTAGCAAACATAAGCCCAATTTCATTATCCCAGCTAATACGGCCAAACTTTTTTGTAAGAGGTTTAGCGTAATTAAACATTAATATTGGGTTATCGTCGCGGTCATAAATTTCTACAAACTCACGCCCATTGCCGTTTTTAAGTTCATTTAATTGAAGTTGTCCAAATTTTATAGAGCTGCCGTAGCTTTCTTTAGATTTTTGGTGGCCATAAATATGAACACGGTCAGAAGTAATACGAGTAAGCCCCTTATCTGCATTAGGGTGTGCCAGTTTTATGTTTCTGTTGGTGTCATTAATATAAGTACTGGCCTGTAAGTTTGAGGCACAAAAAATAAAAGCAATAAAGTAAAATAAACGCATTAGCTAAAAATCTTTCTTTTGTTGAAAATTAAAAAAAGTAGAACTGCCGTCAAAAGTAAAAGTAGTAAGCTTAAAGTTAAACCTATCTTTAAACTTAAAGCAGCAAAAACCCATACAGGGTAAAGAGCCGCTCGGGTTATACTGCGTAGGGTATCATTGCCATATAGATTGCGGGCAAGCTTGGGGCCAATGTTGTAGTACTTATGGATAAGGTAGATGCCTACTTTATTTTTAGCCATAAAAGTATTTCTAAAGGTCCTAAAAGTTTCAACTTTATTTGAAAAGCTAGAGCCATAAGCTGCCGTTGTAATAAAGCAATTTAGATCGTCTTCTAAAAGACCAGCGACTTCGCCTGGTCTTCCTGAGAATTGGCAACCATTAGTAAAGGGATCGCCTCCAATATTTGCCACGGCACCAGCTGCATTATTGCATAGAACTGGGTTAGTTGCAGACATATCAAAATCTAAAGCAGTAAAAAAATTATAAAAGTTTCCAGCATCATCAACCATAGCAGTTCTAAAATCATAAGAAGTGCCATTTTGTAAATCAATAATGGATTCACTCACAACACGATTGTTTTCGTCGTCCCAATCTAAAAGTTGGTTGTTGGCGTTACGTCCACCCACTAAAGCTGAAGGGTCGATCCTAGAAAAGTCTTCTCCATACATCACAAGTATTTGGTTAAGATCATCAGTTTGCCCTAAAGCTTGGCCGCCTGTTATAGCGACCTTCTCATTACCCCTAGTGATTTCCCAATTGCAGAAGCCGGAAGCATTATTAAGACAGTCTGAGTTACCGCTAAGCGCATTACCCATAATTTCAATCCTAATGGCTAAAGTTTCTTCACCAACTGTCAGAGTAAAGGTTTCTGCATCGTTGTTGGCGCAACTTGGGTTTTCCATAGCGTCACAAATATCATCCCAATCAACAGTCAAAGAGGCATTGCCAGCATTATTGTTGGTGCCTTCAGTATCTTCAACTATCTCGGTGTTGTCATAAGCTAATGTGGGCTCGGTATTTGGGATTGTTGTATTAAAATTTAAAATAAGTTGTGTGCTTGTTAATATATGCCTTGGGTTGCAGGCAACTCCATCATCACAACAGTTATCGCAAGTGCCGCCATCAGCATTGCAGTTGTCTGGATTGATACAGGCTCGCTGAACATCGCCTGCGATACCACCATAAATAGTAAAGGTCGCAATATCAAAATTAGATCGGCCACTTTCTGGTACAGAAAGATTAGAAATCTGTGCAAAGCTTATAGATCCAAAGAAAAGTATTATTAATAAAGCAAATAGTTTTGTTGATAATTTTGCAGAGTAAGTCATGAATAAATTGCATCATGATAGGGCATGAAACACAAGTTTTTAGGCCCTTCTAGGCGGTTTACTAGCCCCTAATTTTTGAATATTTTTTTAGCAAAAAAGCTTTTCGGCAATCTGAATTCCGTTGAGGGCAGCTCCCTTTAAAATATTGTCAGCGGTTACCCAAAAAAGCCAAGTATTGGGTTGGCGGTCTTTATGGATCCTGCCTACATAGACTTCGTTTTTGCCATCATTAAAAAGTACAGTAGGGTAGTCGTCGCCCTCAATGACCTCTAAGCCCTCTTGGCTTTTAAGTGTGTTAATAAATTCATCTTTGGTAATGTCTTTATCTAAAGTTACCCATACAGCTTCAGCATGCCCATTAAGAGTAGGCACTCTTACAGTAAAGGCTGACATATTAATATCTGTTCCTAATATTTTAGGAGTCTCAGACATAATTTTGATTTCTTCTGTGCAAAAGCCATCATCTTTAAAAGAACCAATTTGTGGTATTGAATTAAAAGCAATTTGTTTTGTGAAAATACCGCTAGAGGTATCGACCTTTTCATTAGCTATGGCCTGCTTAAGCTGATTGATAAGCTCTTGTTTGGCAGCAATACCTGCGCCGCTTACAGATTGGTAAGAGGCAACGCGTACATCTTTTAAACCAAATTTTTTCAAAGGGTTAAGGGCTACAGCTAATTGGATTGTCGAGCAGTTCGGGTTGGCAATAATCTCTTTCTTTGTTTTGTCGAGCAGGTGGCCATTTACTTCGGGGACAACAAGCTTGTGATCTTTAGACATCCTAAAGGCAGCTGAGTTATCAATAGCAAAGGCGCCAGCGGCTTCAGCTTTTGGAGCCCATGCTTTACTAATGTCATCGCCAGACGAAAAGAAAACAACATCAAGGCCGTCAAAACAGCCTTCAGAAAGGGCGCTTACTGTCCAGTCTTGGCTATTGCATTTTAATTTTCTGCCAACACTATTCTCGCTCGCAAAAGGGCGGAGCTCTTTTAATGGGAAATTACGCTCTTCAATAAGTTTTAAAAAGCTTTGTCCAACAATACCGGTAGCTCCGACGACTCCTACTTTATACATATAAACCTCTTTATTAAGATACGATTTTCTGCCTGAACTATTTAGTTACTGACTTAGATGCTGATAATTTTGCTGTAATTTTCTTACCTTTTTTGAAAAAACCAATCACAGCACCCAGTGTTGCATAAGTCATAAATAAAACAAAAAACATAATGCCAGGGTTAAGTGCAATGATCGTGCAAATAAGGACTCCACCAACTAAAAATGTAAAAGGAAGTCGTTTTTTTAAGTCTACGTCTTTAAAAGATCTATAGTTAAAATCACTCACCATAACAAAAGCTAAAAGAAGCATCATAAATAAAAGCAAGAAAGAGTTTTTAGTTGTGAAATTGAGCTCATGAAAAGCGAGCACTGCACTTGAAATAATACCCGCAGCCATAGGAATGGGGAGGCCTTGAAAATAAGTGGTATCAGAAATTTGTTTTTGTACATTAAATCGTGCCAACCTTAGGGCGCCACAAGCTAAATATAAAAAGGCAGCTACCCAGCCTATGCGTCCTAAGTCTTTTAGGGTCATATAGTACATTAATAGTGAAGGGGCGAGGCCAAAACTTATAAGGTCATTAAGAGAATCGTATTCAGCACCAAAAGCGCTTGTAGCATTGGTCATTCTTGCTACTCGGCCATCTAACAAATCAAAAACAGCAGCGGCAATAATAAAGTAAGCTGCGGCTACATAGTTTTGCTCCATAGTTTTTAGTATGGAAAAGAAACCACAAAATAAATTAAAAGTGGTTAATAAGTTGGGTAAAATATAAATTTTAATATTTAATTTATCTTGTTGTTCTTGATCGATATAATCATCGTTCATTACAGGCCTCCAAAAATATAAAACAATCCATAAAGACTTGCTGAAGAAAGTATAGGGAAACTAAAATTATCGTCTATATCAAAAGGCGTAAAGAGCTCAGAAAGGGCACCAATAAAGCCTGTGAGCATGCTTACAATAAAAAGTCTTTCATTCATAGTTTGTGTTACTAAAAAATAAATACATGCAATTGTGGCTGAAGCTAGTAAGGCAGCAAAACTTCCTTGCAGAGTCTTCTTTTTATATATTTTTTCTTTGCCATAAATAATTCCTACTGCGCTAGCTATAGGGTCGGCAAAGGCTAAAAGAATTAAGCTTAAGAGTACAATATTTTTTGGAAAAATAAGTATAATAGCTAAGGCACCAACAGAAAAGTAACTTGTGCCTGCGTATGAATTCACCTCATGAGACCTTGTGACTGGCTTTAAAATAGCCATGACATAGGTGTTTACTTTTGGAAAGTTAAGCCTAAACGTGTCAATGCCTAGGCAAAATATTACAGAGAGTAAGGCGGCTTGAAAGGCTGCAGAAAAACTTAATTGATAATATATAAAAGCATAAAGGCAAATTGCAGAAGCATGCCAAATTTTACGAGTTATATGTAAGTCACTTGTATTTTTATATTCCAAATTTTTCTCATTAGTTTTTTGTTTACTTGTGCACAGTTTTATACAATTTAAGCAGAATGGTGTCTATGCAAGCAGAGTTGAGCTTTGTAGCTATAAATCCTTGTAACTATTGATATATTAGACAGTTCTATAAAAATAACAGTCTATAGTGAGATTTGGAGCTGAAAAGCCTTTAAATGGGCTTACACAGCTCTTTTTTGGCCTCCAAATTGCTTATTTATAGTACTAATGAAGTTTTTAATACTATTGATGATTCTAGCTATGGGTACTGCTGTAAATTCTTTTGCAGCGGAGCCTGTTGTAAAAAAAGTGGCAGAAGAGGCCCCGCGTTTTGATAATGGGCTTATTCTTCTTAAAGAAATCAATAATAAGAAATCATTAAATGATAAAATTTTTAATCAAGAAGTGAAGGTAGATCTTCATGAGAAGTATCAAGAGTATTTTGGCCATACACGTTCTGAAGAATTGCTTTTTAGTAAAAACAGAGTTGATAATTACATAGAGTACTCGCCTGGTGTTTGGGTAGGTACAGAAGAAGATGAGCGTAGAAAAAAGAAATACTCTCAGTTTGTGCTAAGAAAAGTAACTGAGTTTCATCTAGACAGCTGGGCAAGAAGTAATAGCTACGCAAAGCACGCCTATAAGGCAAAAGAAAGATTAAAAAATATTAATGTTGAGTTTAGGCCCAAGTATTCTGTGAATATGCGCTATTCTTTAACGGGTAATTTTTTAGATGTGAGTTTAAAAAACCCTTACAAAATAGATACTAAATTAAGAATGGTTTTTTCAGGTGGATTGGGTAATTTTTCAAGCCCAGATTTTTTGCTTAAAATGAGAAAAAGTTTTAGAAGTAACTGGAGCTTGCTCACTGACTACCAATTTAATAAAGGGCGAATGTCCTTTACTTTGAAAAGAAAGTTTAGAAAAAACTTATCAGCCTTTTTGTCTGGATCGACAGGCTTTAGTGAAAATTCATGGATTTATTCTTTACAGGACTATAAGCCTAACGAGTCGGTAAAAGTGGATAAGCGCATCCTTGTTGGCTTTAAATGGAGTACTTAAATTAATCACTCTAGATATTAGTCCTGCAGCATATAGATTGAGATCTAGTCCAGTTCTTTTATTCAACAATTTCAAGCCTTTATCTGTTTTTAAAACCATGTCATTATTGTGTGGACTTAAAAAATAGAAATCACAAGGAGTGAAGAAGTGAAGAAGATAAAGTTAGTATTATTAAGCTTAGTTTGCAGTATTTTTGCTGTTAGTTGTGTTTCAAAAGATCAGTTGCAAAAGACTTTAGCTGATAATCCTGAAATTTTAGTAGAAGCGATTAAGAAAAATCCAAAACAAATCATTGATGCATTAAATGCAGCGGCACAAGAGGCACGTAAATCAGCTGAAGGTGATAGAGCAGCTAATGAAGCTAAAAAGCTTGATGAAGAGTTTAAGAATCCTAAAAAACCAGAACTTGCAGCTAACAGAGCTTATTGGGGTCCAAAAAATGCTCCAATTACAATTGTTGAGTACTCTGACTTTGAGTGCCCATTCTGTACTCGTGGTTATAATACTGTAAAAGAAGTGAAAAAAGCTTACGGAGATAAAGTAAGAGTTTTATACAAACATTTACCTTTAGATTTCCATCCTATGGCTATGCCAGCGGCTAAGTATTTTGAGGCTATTGCACTGCAAAGCCCAGAAAAAGCTTATAAATTTCATGACATAGTTTTTGATAATCAAAAAAGAATGTCATCTGAAAAAGAAAAGTTCTTAGATGAAACAGCTAAAAAAGTAGGAGCTAACCTAGCTAAAGTTAAAAAAGATTTAGACTCAGACGAAGTTAACAGCAGAGTTAAGGCTGATATGGCGGAGGCTGCTAAGTTTGGTTTTTCAGGAACTCCTGGTTTCTTGATTAACGGTGTGTCTCTTAAAGGCGCGTACCCATTCCCTAATTTTAAAACAATCATTGATAAGCATCTAAACAAGTAAACTAAGTTTAGAATTTTAATGATGAAAGCCGTGCCCAGTGCTCGGCTTTTTTTATGTAAAAAACGAGTTACAGCGCACCGCTTCGCAAAAAGGTACCAGGCAGTTAGCTGCGACTCACTGCTTCGCAGCTAACTGCCTGGTACCTTTTTGCGAAACATCGCGTTAGGTCACAGCTTTAGAGGGACTTTCTTTACCATTTCAATTTTATCTTTTGAGACTTCAAACATAAGGGGCGTAATGATAACACCTTCTTCTTTTGCCTGAGATAAAAGCTCTGCGTAAGTAGGGTCAATTTCTTTAGCGGGGCTAAAACTTGTGATGTCAGTGCGCTGAATAACAAAAACTAATTCAACGGTATGGCCTTTTTTCTTCAGCTCTATAAGCTCTCGTATATGCTTTTGCCCACGAGTTGTAACTGCATCAGGAAACAAAGCTTTTTTTCCTTCACGCATGGTTACGTTTTTAACTTCTATAAAATGAAGTGTATTATTGTCGAAGTCTTCTTGAGTAAAAGTTTTTTTGCCATTTAGCTCTTCGTTGTTCCAAAAGCATAAATCAAAACGAGTTTCCTTACTTATCTTTACTTCAGGCTTTGCGAATTTATATTTTTTCCAAGGTTTATAGGTTTTATTCTCCCAAAGCTCGTAGACCAATTTGTTGGGCATGCCAGTATGGACGCCTATCCAGCTATCGGTATCTTTAATAGCAAACAGTGTGTGCTTTAGTTTTCTTTTTGGATCGTTGTTGGTGCTAAACAAGCAATCAGCATTATCTATGAGGCAGCCCTTCATGCTTCCTGTATTGGGAGTATGGGCTGTAATGACTTCGCCCTTGTATTTTATATCTGCAAAAAAACGCTTATAGCGCTTAACAAATTTACCTGTATTAAGTTTTGGTAGTTCCATAAAAGCTTAAGTAGCAGTTAAAAAGCTAAAAACACAGTATTGTGCAGGTAAAATAGGCATAATAAGCATTAAAAACACTTAAAATATTAAACTGGAGGGGGCTCTTATCTACTAAAATAGGGCGTCTTCAGGTAGAACAAACTATTAAAATAAAGGACTAAAGATATGCTTGCAGAC
This sequence comes from Bdellovibrionales bacterium, assembly GCA_023299885.1. Taxonomy (GTDB): domain Bacteria; phylum Bdellovibrionota; class Bdellovibrionia; order Bdellovibrionales; family UBA1609; genus JALZUS01. Next base: position 24,288 of record JALZUS010000005.1, read on the forward strand.
AAACAGGGTAGAAAACCCACTTGGATTAAAGTAAAAGCCCCAGCTGGCGATAGCTACCTCGACATAAAAGATATGCTGGGCGAACTTAAATTAGCCACTGTATGCCAAGAGGCAAGATGTCCTAACATTGCAGAATGTTGGGGCGGTGGTACGGCCACATTTATGTTAATGGGTGAAGTTTGCACCCGTGGTTGCCGCTTTTGTTCTGTGAAAACCGGAAACCCAAAAGGTGTTATCGACACAGAAGAGCCACAAAAAGTGGGTTATGCTATTTCTCAAATGGGTTTAGAGTATGTTGTTTTAACAAGTGTTGATCGCGATGACTTACCTGATGAAGGCTCGGGCCATTTTGCTGAAACTGTAGAAGTGATTAAAAAGCATAAACCTAATTTAATAGTTGAAGTTTTAACGCCAGACTTTAAAGGCAATATGGACTATGTTGCTAAAATCGTAGACGCTGGCCCGGATGTTTTTGCTCATAATATTGAAACGGTAGAGCGCTTGCAAAAATCTGTAAGAGACCCGCGTGCCGGCTACAAGCAGTCTATGGATGTTTTGGATTATGCTAAAAAAAGGAATCCTAAGCGTTATACAAAAACATCTATTATGCTGGGGCTTGGTGAAACAGATGAAGAGATTTTACAAACCTTAAAAGATTTACGTGCCATTGATTGTGACGTTGTTACTTTTGGTCAGTATCTGCAACCAGCAAAACACAAATTAAAGGTAGATCGCTTTTATACTCCAGAAGAGTTTGCTTACTGGCAAAAAATAGCAGAAGACTTGGGCTTTTTATATGTAGCTAGTGGGCCTTTGGTGCGTAGTTCGTACAAAGCGGGTGAGTTCTTTATGAAGGGCGTAATTGAAAAAGCACGCAAGCAAGAAGAGATGGCTGGTTTAACAGACCGTGAAATTTTAGATAGAGTTTTATAATTATTTATTTTTATTTACTGAGGAGAATTAAGTTATGGCAATTGAAGTGAAACTACCAGATATCGGCGAAGGTGTTACTGAAGGAGAAATGGTTCAGTGGTTAGTTAACGTGGGTGATACTGTTGAGGCTGACCAGCCTGTAGCAGAAGTAATGACTGATAAAGCAACTGTCGAGGTCCCTTCTCCTTATGCTGGCGTAGTTAAAGAACTTAAAGCTAGCGAAGGTGATATTATCCCTATCGAAACAACTTTACTTATTTTAGATGGTGAAGGTGCAGCGGCTCCAGCTCCTAAAAAAGAAGAAGCTAAAGTTGCGCCAGCTCCTAAGGCAGCAGCTACAGCGGTTCCTGCAAATACTAATATTACGCCGCCAGTGGCAGCAAGTAATGTATTAGCCACGCCAAGTACGCGTCGTTTAGCACGAGAAATGAATGTTGATATTAATACAATTAAAGGCTCTGGCCTTGCTGGCAGAGTCACTCGCGAAGATATCTCTGGGCAGACGGCACAATCTGGAAAGGCCGCATCAGCGCCAAGATCAGCTGCTCCTGCAAAAAGCTTTAAAGCGATTCCAACTTCAGGTTACCAAAATACTACAGGCCAAACTGAAGAGCGCGTACCTTTAAGAGGCATCAGAAGAAAAATTGCTGAGCAAATGCAGATCACTAAACAAGTGGTTCCTCATTTTACTTTAATGGATGAAGCGAATGTTTCTGAGCTATATAAATTGCGTGGCAAAGCAAAAGCAACAGGTGCTGAATACGGTGTTAAGGTGACTTACTTGCCGTTTATCATAAAAGCTATGATTGCTGCTATGAAAGAGTACCCAATGTTTAATGCTTCAATTGATGATGATGCTCAAGAGATCGTTTACAAAAAGTATTACAATATTGGTTTTGCTGCAGATACTCCTCAAGGTTTATTGGTGCCTGTTATTAAAAATGCAGATCAAAAAAATATTTTAGAGTTAAGCCAAGAAATCACAGAGCTTAGTAATAAAGCTCGTGCGGGTAAATTATCATTAGATGAAATGCGCGGAGCTTGTATTACAATTACAAACATCGGTAGTGTTGGTGGTACTTATGCAACTCCAATCATTAATCACCCAGAAGTGGCTATTTTAGGTGTTTATAAAATGACAGACCGTCCGATTTTTGTAGACGGTAAATTTAGACCAGCTAAGATTATGAACTACACGGTAACATGTGATCATAGACTTATTGATGGTGCTGTTGCGGCTAACTTCTTAAAAGCCTTTTTTGCTAGAATTGAAAACCCTTCTCGTTTAATGATGGATATGGTGTAAAGTTATGAGTTTTGATGTTTGTGTTATTGGTGCAGGTCCAGGTGGTTATGTCGCGGCTATTCGTGCTTCTCAATTAGGTTTAAAAACAGCTATTGTAGAGCGTGAGTTTTTAGGTGGAGTTTGCTTGAACGTGGGGTGTATCCCTTCAAAGGCAATGATTACTGCGGCCCATTTTTTACATAAAATTCAGCATGATGCAGATGATATGGGTATTGAGGTGGCAACACCAAAGCTTAATATGAAAAAGCTTAAGACTTGGAAAGAGTCTGTATCAACAAAAATGTCTGGTGGAGTGAATCAGTTATTAAAAGGCAATAAAGTTGAAATCTTTAATGGTGAAGCTGAGTTTACTTCTAACACAACAATTAATATTAGTTCTAAAAAAGGGACTGAAAAATTAACAGCTAAACATTTTATTATTGCAACAGGATCTCGCCCAATAGAGATACCAGGTTTTGCAGTTGATGAAGAAAATGTTTTAAGCTCTACAGGTGGCTTAGCTTTAGACCATGTTCCTAAAAAATTAGTTGTTATTGGTGGTGGTTATATCGGTTTAGAGATTGGTTCTTATTTGTCGGACCTAGGGTCTGAAGTCACTGTTATTGAGGCTGGGCCAGCGCTTTTAAATGGAGTGGTTGAGCCAGATTGTGCAAAAATAGTTGCTAGAAAATTAAAAAAGAAAAAAGTAGATGTGCATTTAAAAGCTTTTGCAAAATCTTACAAAAAAGTAGGTAAAGGTTACGAAGTAACAGCAGAGGTTAATGGTAAAGCACAAACATTTAAAGCTGATAAAATACTATTAACAGTTGGCCGTAAACCAAACTCTGATGAGAAGGCTATTAAAAAGTTAGGCCTAAAAATTGATAAAGCTGGTTTTATTGTTACTGATGCGCAAAAGCGTACCAGTATTAATAATATTTTTGCTATTGGTGATATCGCAGGCCAGCCAATGCTGGCACACAAAGCCAGTCATGAGGCTGTGCTGGTAGCAGAGGTAATTAACGGAGCTAATAGAGTTTATGATGCTAAAACAGTACCAGCTGTTATCTTTACTGATCCTGAAATTGCTGCAGCAGGTATGATGGAGTCAGAAGCAAAAGCAGCAGGTTATGATGTTAAGGTTTCACAATTTCCATTTGCTGCTAACGGTAGGGCTGTTTCTATGAAGCAAACAGATGGCTTTGTAAAGATGGTTGCTGATGCAAAAACTAATATTTTATTAGGGGTTCATATTGTTGGGCCAGAGGCTAGTAACCTTATTAGTGAAGCTGTACTGGCTATTGAAATGGGCGCACGCCTAGAAGATTTAGCTTTATCTATACATCCGCATCCGACACTAGGTGAGACTATGATGGAAGCTGCAGAGGCTACATTAGGCCATGCTGTACATATTATTCAAAAGCCTTTGCGTAAGTAAGTCATAAACTTTTGAACTACACAGACTGGGGATTGATAGACTACAAAGAAGCCTTTGAAAAACAAAGGCTTCTTAATTTAGAGGTCCAATCTGACCCATCAAAGCAAACCATTGTTTTTTGCCAGCACTCGGCGGTGGTCACTTATGGCCGCACCACTAAGCCTGAAGATTATAAAAGTTGGGAAGGCTATAAAATAGAAGTTGATAGGGGTGGTAAAGCCACTTATCATGGACCTAACCAGGTTATTATTTATCCAATTATAGATTTAGAAAAACCTAGATTTAAAAATTTAAAACCTACAAATATAAAAGCCTATCTTAATTTTTTAGAGACATTAATTATTGATGTATTAGCTGATTTTAATATAAAAGCTGAACAAAAATGTAATGTCGAAAATACAGAAACAGGGGAAAGCCTTTTGGGTACCGGTGTTTGGGTGGGTGATAAAAAAATAGCGTCTATAGGCGTCTCTATAAAAAAGTGGAGAAGCATGCATGGGCTCGCTCTTAATGTGAATACGTTAGGGGATAAAGTGCAAAACCTAAGACCTTGCGGTTTTCAGCCTGAGCAAATGACAAGTATGCAAGACTGCTTGGGGAGTGTTGTGGATGTGTCTGCAGTGTTTAAGGCTTTTCAAGAGAAGTTAAATAAGCTATCAATATTATAGTATTCATAGTTATATTTAATGCTATAGGAGTTGTTTATGTTGCCTAGTTCTACAGATTTAAATTATTTTATTGTTGTTACTCAGCATAAAAACCTGACTCACGCAGCAGAAGCTATTGGCATCACTCAGCCTTCTTTAAGTTTATCAATGCAGCGTCTAGAAAAAGCTATGGGTACACCTTTGTTTATTAGAAGTAAAAAAGGAGTTAGCCTTACAAAAGCAGGCCAACAAATATTAATTAATGCAAAAAAATTACTACAAAGCTGGGAAGAAGTCAGAGCCGATGCTTTATCTGTTACTGAGGAAATTAAAGGTGAGATCACAGTAGGTTGCCATCCTTCTGTAGGCCTATACTCTTTGTCTCAGTTTTTGTCAGATGTCTTAAGCGACTACGAAGATTTATCGATTACTTTAAAGCATGGCTTGTCGCGCACTATTACAGATTCAGTGGTGCAAATGAGTACAGATGTAGGCATTGTTGTTAACCCTGTAAAGCATCCAGATTTAGTGCTTCAAAAGTTAGGGGACGATGAAGTCTCTTTTTATGTAGGCCCTGGCAAAAGAAACACGCAAAACTTTAAGACAGGTACTGCTGTTTTAATTTGTGACCCTGTACTTTACCAAACACAAGACTTAACAAAAAAATTAAAGCGTAAAGGTATTAAGTACTCAAGGTTATTACCTAGCAGTAACTTAGAGGTAGTCAGTCATCTTACTTTAACAGGTGCTGGTATTGGTATTATCCCTGGGCGTGTTGCTAAATTTATGGGTGGTGGAAAATTAAAGAAGGTCCCAAATGCGCCCTCTTTTAAAGATGAAATTTATGTGGCTTACCGTATAGAAAATAAAAACGTAAAAGCTATTAAGTACATCGTCGATCAGATAAAAGAGTCGTTTCAGGATTAGCAGCTTTTTTATTTTTCAGTAGCAATAGCAAACTTAGTGATGCCTGAAGATTTAATCCAATCAATAACTTTAATTACTTCGCCATGGCTAATGGCTTTATCGGCAGAGATAATAGCTTGAGCGTCTGGCTTTTCTAGTAAATGTTTTTTTGCAAAAGCTTTAAGTTGCTCCTCACCTGTAGCTTGGCCATTAAGCTCTATATTACCTTCAGAAGTAATACTTACATTGAATTTTGAAGGTGTTGATTTGTCAGCGCTTGCAGCTTTAGGTAAGGCAATTTTAATACCTGGTTTAACAATCATAGGTGCTGTCACCATAAATATAATAAGAACCACTAAGATAATATCTACAAATGGAACAATGTTGATCTCTGCTATGATGTCATCGTCATCTGAAATTTTGCCAGCCATTTTCTATACCTCTACCTTGTCTTTGCTAGTGATAAGCAAACTTCTTTAATAGACTCTAAGCTTTGTAAAATGCTTTTAACTTGCTTTTGAAAATGATTGTAAGCAATAACTGCTGGTATCGCTACTAAAAGCCCAACACCGGTAGCCACTAATGCTTTTGAGATGCCTAACATTACCATGGAGGCATCGCCTTGGTTGTTAGCAAGAGCTCTAAAGGCATCCATGATGCCAAAAACTGTACCTAATAAGCCAATGAAGGGTGCATTAGATCCCACGGTAGCTAAGAAATTTAAAAAACGATCTAGCTTTGGCTTTTCTGTTAAAGCATAAGAGTTAAAAACCTCTTCAAGACCTTTTTCACCGTGTGCTTCGATATGCCTTAATCCATATTTAAGGGCGCGGCCTTCTAGTGTTGTATCGTTACTTAAAGACTTAATTTCTTTAAGATTATTGTTAACTAAGGCTTCAGTAATATTTTGAGTTACGCTTTGGCTGCTACGCTTTATTTTTGAAAGTGTAAAGAAGCGTTCTAAAATAAAAGCAACGCTAAAAACGCTTAAAATAATTAAAATATAAAGTGAGGCCTCATGTCCTGGGGCTGCTATGGCGTAAAACTGTTCTGCTAACATTATTTATCCTTAGGTTGTTTGTGCCTTTAGATAGTAGCAAAACTGTTAAATAATGTAATTAAGAGCTGGCCTAAGGTGCCCTATTTCTATGAGAGGTGGCCTATCCAAAACGGAAGGCTAGGGTCAGATTCAACGAGCTTTGAAATCATTTGATCTAGGCTTCCATGTTGAAAGCCACTAGGGAAAAGAGGTCTGCTCATTAAAATGATTTCATCTGAAGGTGCATACATAGACGACTCAATTGAAAAGTCTGACCTTGGGTAAACGCCTAGCAGTTTTGAAGGTAAAATAGATTCAAAACTCTCTTGGTTAAATTCAATAGACAAATCTCTTTGAAGGCTTGCGGGCTGTAGCCCAGAGTTTTGTTTTTTAATAAACAGATTAGGTTGCCCGATCTGTGTCCATACAATTTCATTTTCTAAAGTTAATAAAGCAAAAACTTCTGTGCCTGATGTGAACTCGTTGGCATTGTCCTCACTGTAAATCCTGTCATTGGCTAATCGTAAGCCAGTTCTTAAAATATTACCTTCGGCAGATAAATTAGGAATGATTTCAAAAGGAGAGGTGTCGCTAAGTTCATTACTTGTTGATATGTAATACTCATGTAATGTTTCAATGCATTTTTCTGCAGAGCTTCTTTCGCCCCATGGTGTAGCAACAATAAGTAAGCCTGCATCGGGGTCATGAAAAACCTCAGGAATAGGGCGCACGTATTTTGATCTATAGTTTTGATGTTTAAATGTCATAATCCATATTTTTTAAGCTTAACTTTAGCTTTTAAATAATATTCTCCATCACTTGAATCTTTGGCTAAAATATCTTTCCATGCAGTTTGAGCAGCATGTAAGTTACCATAATTTTCTTCTAAGATACTTTTTTGATAAATCTCTTGCATATTTCTTCTTAATTGTAACAGAGCTGACTTTCTAATTGTTTTAGCTGTTTCATTGCCCTTGTCTTCATTCAAGGCGATATTACAAGAATCAATAGCGGCTTTAAAGCTGCCAGCATCCATTTTACTTTTGCAATCTTCAACTTTTGTGTTTATCAAAGATTCTATTTCTGTATTGATAGAGGCAATATCTCTTTTTGCTTCAGGCTTTAGCCCTCCTGGGTCTGGTAATCCACTTTTAAGATATTTTTTGTAAGCAGTTCTAGCAGACTTAAGCTCTCCCTTTGTGTAAAGAGATTTGGCTGCTTTAAATCTTGAACGGCTTTTAGACAAAAGCTGAGCTCTTTTTTTCTGGTTAGCATGTTGGGCACGCTCGTCTTCGAGTTTGTTAGTAAGTATTTGAACTAATTCTTGTGCCTCAATATTTGTAGGGTCAAGATCGATTACTGGCTCTAGACAAACAGAAAGCTCTGCCACATTTCTTGATGATTTAGCAATGGCTCTGCACTTTACGAGCACTTTTTCGACATCGTCTTGGACTTTACTACGCTGTTCTTTTTTGCGTCTTTCATCTGCAAGGATTTTTTCTCTTTGAGCCGCTTCTTTACAAAGTTCAGAAATATCTTTTGAGTTTTCAAAAGTATCTACTGAACTATGTATTTTACTAATTTCAGAAGAGCATAATGAGTATCTACCTTCTATGAAGTGATGCTTTGCTAGTTGCAATGTATCTCTAAAAAAAGCTTTTTGCTCTTGTGTAATTGCACTTTCAGTACTTGCAGGGGCTCTGTCATCTGTTTTATTTTCAGCTAGGCCAACATACATAATGCCAATAAATGCTAAACCTATGACAGACCTGATAATTGTTTTTTTGTTAAATTTGTTGTTTTGATTACTAGATACTTTTGAAGTAGACCCGTCTCTATTAACTTTTAAAACATTGGCGCCAATACTTTCTGGAGGTAGAGGCATGCCAATAGAACCAGAAAAAGATCCGGGTATGGCTAAAGAAGACTGTGCGCTATTAAGGCTTTCTTCAAAGAGGCTGTCAAATTCTGAAATTTCAAAGTTTAAATCTTCAACAGTTATTTTATCACTAATTTTAAGCTTTAAAGGATGGCTAGCGGTGGCTTGTTGTCCATTAACCTGAGTCCCATTAGAGCTATCAAGATCAAAAATAATAAAATCATTTTGTTCACGTTTAATTTCAAAATGGCGGCGACTTAACTGTGGATGATTAATTGTGATATCACAGTTTTCATCGCGGCCAACAGTCCAAGTATCTCCAGTAAGCTTAAATTGCTTTTTTAAATCATCGCCAGTAACACTTAAGTAAATTTCTATTTGAGTAAAGTTTGTTGTTGTTTGATCTAAAGCTTCTAAAGCTTCAGGCTCACCATGATAGCCAACGGTAGGTATTGTCGTGAGATGATTTTTAATTTCTTCTTCAGACACAGCTTCTATACAAATAGTGTATGGAAAAATAGCGACCTTTGTTGAAGTCTCTGTAATTAAGCTATCTAAGGGTTCTCCGTCGATAAAAGCTTTTCCGCTTTTTGATAAAAGTTTAATTTCAATTTGATTGTTTTCTTTGATGTTGATACTCAGATGCTCTCTTGAAATACCAGTCTCTGCATCAAGTACAATGGACGCGTCTGGATTGCGCCCAACAATGTACTCAGTGTCAGAAGCTAATACTTCTTCTTGTACAATCTCATTATGTTTTTTGAGTACAAGTTTAAACACTAATATTGCCCTTCTGTTTTAAGTGCACATAGCTTAAGGTTAGCTACAGCCTCTTTATAAATCTTACTGTTAGTATTACTAATCATAATTTTAGCATTATTAAATGTTGCCATACAGGCTTTATACTGACCTTGGTCAAAGTATTTTTTACCTAAAGCCATATTATATTGGATGAGTTCGTCATGCTTTTTATAAGAAAGCTTTTGATACCTTTGACACAGAGAATGCTTAGGGAAAAGAGAGAGGCAGGCCTGAAAAGAGGGGATAGCCCTGACGTACTGACCTTTTTTAAAGTCTCTAAAGCCTTTGATATAGTTAGACTGTGCCTCTTGAAAAGCTTCAGTATGTAATCCTTTTTGCTTAAAAGCTTTAGCTTCGTCTAGTCTTAACTCATTGGCTGTATCTATACTAGCTTCTATATCCTCAGTAGATTGAATTTCTAAAGGATTAAAAGTTTTTGTTTCGCTAGTGAAAATATAAGCGGCCCCAACAATGATAGAAAAGATAACAATAATAAAAATAATATTACTTTTCTTTTTTTCTTGTATGGCATGTGCATGCTGTGGTTCTTTGCCCGCTGATGCAAAGCTGTTGTCAGGCTTGTGTTCTGCCAATGAAAAGTTATTATTAATTGGAGTTGTGCTCATTAATAGTTCAACTGTAAATTTTATTTTAGAAGACCCAACAACAATAATAGAGTTATTTTTTAGATCAGCTCTAGAAACAGTTTTTCCGTCGACCCTGAGCTTATTGTTTTCAGATAAATTTTTAACGGTAATTCCAAGAGAAGAAATATTAATTTCTGCATGATTTCGACTCGCTTTATTGTCTTTGTCTAAAATAATATCGTTTTCATCACTTCTACCAATAGTAATTTTTTGTGAGAGTAGTTGGTACTCATCGCCTTTGTTGGGACCTGAGATGATACTAATCGTATATTTAGCTCTAGATTGAACAGCTATTTGGCTCATTCATCACCTCCGTCAGCAGGAAGGATGACAAAAACATAATAGGCTATTTCAGATTTACCATAAATAGATGTTCCAATAATTTCATGATTAACTCCTGAAAATTCAAGCTCGTTAACGTGCATTTGTGAAGAGTCCATAGCTACCTTTTCTACAAGATCTTCTAGGCTGAGTTTTAAAGACACATCAGTAACATCGCTTATAGAATGAAAGAGTAGCTCTGATTCTGGAGTTCCTGTTTTTTCTACAAAAGCATCATTAACACTGGCAATAGAAAGGTCGCTTGTTTGTACGGTAATAGCTGGGAAACCAATAAGCTGTACCAGTGTACTCATTTCTGTATTACGATCAAATTCTGGTTCAAAAGCGTTAGCCTCGGAGCTGTCTGAAACTCTTGAAAGCGTGCTACTTATGGTGCTTGTAAGCTTTTGTACTTCTGGTGACAAGAACTCTAAATCAATACTGTTTTCACCTTCTTGGAGGGCATGCTCTGTTTTTAAGTTAAGAGCTACGATAGGAAATTCAAAAAGCTTATAAATTAAAAAGCAAAAAATACCACCCAGTATTAAAGCTAAGAAAAGTGTTTGCACAAACAAGCTAACAACTTCTTTGCCACCAACTGCGAGTGACTTCATGTCATAAATAACAACAGCATGAGCTTTTGCTCTTTGAGTGCCTGAGGCAGAATCAAAATAACTAATAGGTGTTAGTGCACCGATTGTAGATCCATCAATTTGTTGTACTGACTCTTGCCCGAGCTTTCTTGCTGTGTGAGCAAACTTAATATCTGGAAAGCGGCCTGCTTCTGATGAAGGAGCTAAAACGCTTCCGTCATTATCAGAAATAATGTAAGCCTTTTTTACGCCTTGTTCTTTTGTGGCATAAGAGACTGATGTAGAGCTTTCAAGGCCTTGTATTAATGCCTGTCTATTCATTTGTGCTAAAGTCCTAGAGATAGTTAAAGCTCTTCTTTGGCTTTCAACTTGGACACTATTTTTAAGAATTCGAGTCATGGGTACAGTAGCTAGAGCAGTTACTAAAGTCACAAATAGCCCTGTCATTATAATAAGAAGCCATTTGATTTCTATAATTTCTGTTAATTTATAAACACCTGGCATGGCAACTCTGTCTATATAGAGTTTAAGCTTTTCAGGTATAGAAAGATGCTCGGGACTTTTTTCTGCAGAGTCTTCAGGTGCTTCTTCATTTTCGCTAGAGTTCTGAGTCTGAGTGTTTTGATTGTAAGGCATTTGTATGAGGTTTTCATTAATACTAATAACCTCCATTAATGACTGATTAATAGAAATTTTTTGTCCAGGCTCAATCTTGGCTCTAGAGATTTTTTTTCCATCAATGAAAGTTCCATTTCTAGAATTAAGGTCTTCAATAATAACTTCTTCATTAGTCACTACAAGTCGGCAATGGTTTTTTGAAATGCCATTACTATTAATTTGTAAATCACAATCAGGATTACGGCCAATGGTATATTGGTCTTTTTGCATTATGACAGAGCTTCCAGCAAGCGGGCCCGATAAAAACTTAATGGCCCACATAGAGTTGGTCTCCTATGGCAATAGTTTCTGGTTTAATTGTACCTGCTGTAAATTCAAAAACTGATTTTGCTTTAAAGGCGTAAGGCGTAACTCTCCAGGGTTTTAAATCAAGATAAATATTGGTTACTTTTAGGTCTTTATCGACAAAGATAATATCTAAAGAAAAGCTCATGAAAAAAGTATGTATACTTTGGCAGCGCTTAATCCATAATGTATTTTCTTTTTTAAAGCTCTTTTTGCCTAGCAAACCTTTAGACCTCTTGGCAAAGCTATCCGCTAGCAAAACATTTTTTGCAAGAAGTGACTTTTTAGTTTGGTTAGTGAGCTTTAAAGACATCGTCATAATTATGAGCCCTCGTAAAAAAACTGTAATACAACAGGAGCAAAAACAACGATAAAAACTGCGGGTAATATAAATAAAACCATAGGTATTAAAATAGTTTGTGAGGCTTGAGCTCCTGCTTTTTCAGCTCTTACAAAGCGCTCTAAACGCATTTGTGTAGATTGCTCTTTTAAAACCTGAGCAATGCTGGCACCAGTGTAATCGGCATCGATAATAACAGAGCAAAAGCTTGTCATTTCAGAGATGTCTAATCGGTCAGACATGGTTCTTAGTGCATCAGAGCGCGAGCTACCAAGTTTAATATCTTTTAATACAATGCCAAATTCATCAGCTAAAGTACTGTCTTCTGCTTTGTCGACAACACGCTGAATGGCATTAATAAAATCAAGTCCTGCTTCTGTAGATAGTGCTAATAAGTCGATATAAAAGGGCAGTTCAGTGATTATCTCTGTATAGCGTCGTTGTTTTTCAGAATTACAATACATGCTCGGAAATAGAATACCAAAAGCGCTACATCCTAGAGCCATCCAGTAGGGGTATCCAAGTTGCAATGCAAAGTTGAGGACTACCATAACTATAGGAAATAGAATTCCCCATAGTATTTGTAAACCTATGTATTCGTCAGTGTTAATTTCTTGAGACAGGCCTGCAGAAAGTATTTTTTGATTTACTTTTTTTCTATAATCTTCAGATTTGAATTTTAGGGCATGTTGTAGAGTGAAATTATGAACAAGTGGCCTAGAGAAATTAATAAATTGTGATTTAGAGGCTTCAGGCTCATTGCCTGATGCCCAGGCTAATTTATCGGCCTCAGCATTGTTTTTGAAAACAACAGACATAAATAAATAAACGCTTAAGGCGGCGAGTCCCAAACCTGATAAAAGCATGATAAAATTTATTGTCATCATAGAAAGTTGTCCTTCATGTACGATCTTGTTTTAGTTTCTAAATCTCCACGTCGTTATGACTTACTTACACAAGCGGGCTACCGATTGCGTACCAATCATATAGAAGTATCGGAAATAACTAGTAAAAACCTGAATTCTTTTGAGACAGTAATGTCTTTAGCTCAAATCAAATCCAAACATTTCCGTCTCACTATGAGCCAAAGCATTAAGCCAAAAGACCTGCTGCTTACAGCTGACACCCTCGTTTTTCATAAAAATACTCCCTTAGGGAAGCCAAAAGACAAAAATGAAGCCTATAAGTGTTTGAAATTACTATCTAATAGCCAACACTCGGTTTTAACAGGCCTATGCCTCTATGTTGCTGCCACTGGTGTAGAAATTATGGTCTGTGAAGAGACAAAAGTTTTTTTTAAAAGCCTCTCGGATGAAGATATCTGGACCTATATCGAGACTGGAGAGCCTATGGACAAGGCTGGATCCTATGGAATACAGGGTTTGGGCGGCCAATTTGTGGATAAGTATGAGGGTAGCTTTGATAATGTGGTGGGGCTGCCTATAAAGCTTTTTGAAAAAACATTAAAAGAGCATAATCTAGAAGCGGCTAAGGAGGCTTTATGAAAATTGCTATTCGTAATAAAAAGATAGGGTTTATAGGGGCGGGCAATATGACAAGGTCTTTAGCCTCTTCTTTTGTTAGAAAAAATATTGTAGAAACTAGCAATATATATGTAAGTAACCGAACTCCTGGAAAATTAGAAAAAATTAAAAATGATTTAGGCGTTAATACTGTCTCCACAAATGAAGACATTGTGAATACTTGCGATATTATCTTTTTATCAATCAAACCTAAAGATATAGCAGAAGCTCTTGATGAAATTAATCGTAGTTTTACGAGCGATCAAACTTTAATCAGTATTGCAGCTGGCGTATCTATTAGCCAAATTAAAAAGCATGTCCATGATATAGAAAACATTATACGTGTTATGCCGAACACTCCTGTTTCAATAGGCGAAGGGGTTATAGGCTATTGTTCATATAAAGAAAACGACCAAGTCGACTTATTAATGGATGAGTTATTTTCAGAGATAAGTAATGTCGTAAAAGTTTCTGAAGGAGAGATGTTTAGCTCTTTAATGGTGGCTTCTAGTAGCGGTATTGGTTTTGTATATGAGCTGATGCTTTATTGGCAAGAGTGGTTAGAGGAGTACGGGTTTGATGCTGATGAAGCTAAGCAAATCACATTAAAAACTTTCACGGGTGCAGTACGCTTGGCTGAAAATAATAAAGAGATTTCTTTGCAGCAACTTCAAAATAATGTAGCCACCAAAAAAGGTGTCACGGCAGCAGGTTTAGACTCTATGCGCGAACTAGAGATTGAGCGCGCGTTAAGGTACAGCTTTGAAAAAGCCATTTTAAGAGACAAAGATATTTCTAAAAATTTTAATGAGATGTGATGGCTTGCTGGGTCTAGCCGGACCTTCGACTTGAAGTGCGCTATTTATGGTAACCTTAAAGGCAACTTACTAAACCTCGACTTGTCATAAGTACTAGGAATCATTAAGCTTATTTAGACAAACGGCGAGGTAAGATATGTTTTCACATGACGGTATAATAGGTAAGAAATTCGAAAAAAAGATGATGGGTTACGATCAGCAAGAAGTGGCTGAGTATCTAAAAAAACTATCTCAAGAATTTGAAAAGCTATTTATCGAAAAGTCTGAGCTTAAAGAAGCTTTGCGCGATAAAGAGTTAGCGCTTTTAGAGTACAAAGAACGTGATGAGCTATTAAGAAATACAATGGCTACGGCAACAAGAATGTCAGATAAAATCAGAGAAGACTCTGAAAGAGAAGCAAAGCTTATTATTGGTGATGCTAATCAGCAGTCTGAAAGAATCGTAAGAGATGCTAAAGACTCTTTACGTAAAATTTATAATGAAATTAACGAATTAAAAACTATTAGAATGCAGTTTGAAACCAATGCTAAAGCATTATTTGAATCACACTTAAATCTTTTAAATCAAGGTAAGCAATTAATAGCTAACCCAGAGATGGACACATACGCCTTCCTAGAAGAAAAAGATGAAAGCCTAGCAAATAAAGTAAGTACTGCTGTCGAGGCAGCTCTTATATAGTTTTAATGATTAACTAAAGCATAAAAAAAGCCAGTTTTTAAAACTGGCTTTTTTTGTTTGCGAGCATAAATTTTATTGTATTACTGCTCTACGGTTTCTCCATTACTAAAAGAAAGAGTTTCAGAATCAATTAAGCTATCGTGAGAAAACTTAAAGCCTGTGATCTCACCAGTTAAAGGGTTTTTTAGTGTAGCCATTTCGCCCTCTTCAAAAAGAAGTTCTAATTGGTCAAGAGTTTCAGTTTCATTTAAAGTAGGGTTAGTTGGCATTTCATTGGCCATCACATTTTGTAATCCAAATAAAATTAATAATGTAAATAGTGTTTTCATAAATAAATCCTTTTAGTTATAAAGTTTGGTTTTCTAGGCGCATAATTTCTTTTTTATAGTGTGCATTGTTTTGGTTAATTTTATTCTTGTCACTTTTTAGAGATCTAACTTTTGACTCTATTCTTTTTACTTTATCATCAAGGTCTTGGTAGCGCTCAGTAGCAGCATTATTTTCATTTGCAACTGTAATGGTTTCGTACTGCCCTGTCTCTGTATTATAAACGCTTTTTTTAACATATTGGGCTTGTCTTGGGAGGTAGGCCATCTCTCTTAGGTGATCGCTTTTTTCTCCTTCTAGCTCTGAGATTTCACTATCAATGCTGTAAAAGCGGCTTTCATTTTCAATAATTGCAGACTTTAAGTAAGTGATTCTTCCTTTGTTATAGCCAGATAAAAAGCGTTTCTCTAAGCTTTGAGGACAAAAGCCAGTAGGGTATTCGTTGCCTTCTGTCGCAAATTGATAGCCCGCTGATTTCTGGCAAAAGTCTTTAACCCCACGGTTATATTCTGAAAGGATTTGTCTTACAGCATTTGGTTCGCAAAAATCTTTAACAGCTCTGTTGGGCTTGGCGTTGCGGCCTCTGGTATAGGCTTCTTGAGGGTCGCAGTAAATAGCGACGCCAGCTTTAAAGCCGCGATCGATATCAGCGTCGTTTACAAAATAGCCCTTACTTTTACACTTATTGTACATATGATTTGAATCTATGCGCTGGGCGCTTAGAGCGGTCTTTTTCCCGGCTTCAAACCAGTTGGTGTTGGTGCAGCTTTTTTTAGTAAAGTAGCTGCTGATTCCGCAGCCAGAAAGAAAAACTGTTGAGAGAATTAAAGTTATTATTTTCATTATATAAATACCTCTTGTAAAAATTCGAACATAAACTTAAATAAGCATCAAGATGTTTAAAAAAATACTTAGTCGATTGTCGCGAAAACAGGTCACAGACTCATTGTCTATTGGCTCTTTTCAGCTTGATAACTTGCAGAGCCAAATGCTTCGCTTTGATTTCTACTATGTAGGTGGGGAGAAGCCTGCTGAAGATCGATTTATTAGGGCTCAAGAGCTAAGTGTATCAGAGCTTAAAGAGAAATATCTAAGTATCGAGCCTAATGAGATGCCTATAGTTTTAGCAGGCAAGGATCGTAATAAAGCTGATAGGGTTTTAGTGAAAGCTGGCTTTAAGCAGGTTTATATATACGAAGATTAGTTATTTGTTTCTATATCTTTAAGCAGGTATATAATGGCCTATGTCTGAAAAATTAAATGATCGTTACAATCCAGCTGAAGTAGAATCTAAAACCTATCAATGGTGGGAAGATAAAAACTATTTTGCATGCGAAGACTCGTCTACGAAGCCTCCGTTTTGCGCTATATTGCCGCCTCCTAATGTGACGGGTTCTTTGCATTTAGGTCATGCTTTAGATCATACCATTCAAGATGTTGTTGTCCGTTGGAAGCGCATGTCAGGCTACAATACACTGTGGTTGCCAGGGACTGACCATGCCGGCATTGCTACTCAGAGCGTAGTTGAGAAAAAGCTAGCTAAAGAAGGCATCAAAAGAAAAGATCTTGGTCGCGAAAAATTTGTAGAAAAAATTTGGGAGTGGAAGCAAGAGTACGGTGACAGAATTGTGTCGCAAATGAAATTTTTAGGTAACTCTTGTGATTGGTCAAAACTCACTTTTACATTAGATGAAGGTGTATCAAAGGCTGTAAAAAAAGTTTTCGTTCATTTATATAATAAAGGTTATATTTACCAAGGGACTCGATTAATTAACTGGAGTCCAAAGCTAGAGTCAGCGCTTTCAGACTTAGAAGTCGATCATAAAGAAGTGAATGGTAGCCTTTGGCACCTTAAGTACCCATTAGCTGATGGCTCTGGAGAAGTTATAGTTGCGACAACGCGACCAGAAACAATGCTAGGGGATACAGCGGTTGCTGTTCATCCTGAAGATGAGCGTTACACTTCAATGATTGGTAAAAAAATTAAGTTGCCTCTTACAAACAGAGAGATACCTGTTATTGCTGATGACTATGTAGACAAAGAATTTGGTACTGGTGTTGTTAAGATTACGCCAGCCCACGACTTTAATGATTATGAAATGGGAAAACGCCATAATTTAGAAATGATTAATATCCTTAATAAAGATGGCACTCTTAATGATCATGGTGGTGCTTATAAGGGAATGAAAGTTCAAAATGCACGTAAGCAGATGGTAGTCGACTTAGAAGAGCAAGGTGTATTAGATAAAGTAGAGCCCCATAAAAATAAAGTAGGGCATTGTTCTCGCACAGGTTGTGTTGTTGAGCCTTATTTATCTGAGCAATGGTTTGTTAAGACCACTGAGCTTGCAAAGCCAGCTAAGCATTCTGTAGAGAATGGGACAACATCTTTTGAGCCAGAGCTTTGGACAAAAACTTACCTTCATTGGATGAATAACATTCAAGATTGGTGTATTTCACGCCAGCTATGGTGGGGGCATCAAATACCTGCATGGAGTTGTAGCGATTGTAATAAAACAATTGTAGCAGAGGATACGCCAAGTGAGTGCGATGCTTGCTCGTCTAAAAACTTAGTACAAGAAGAAGATGTTTTAGATACATGGTTTAGTTCTGGTTTATGGCCTTTTACTACATTAGGTTGGCCAGAAGAAACAGATGCATTAAAAACATTTTACCCTACTGATTTGTTAGTAACTGGGCATGATATTATCTTTTTCTGGGTAGCAAGAATGATGATGTCTGGGCTAGAGTTCAAGGGTGATGTGCCCTTTAGAAAAGTCTATATCCATGGGCTTATTAGAGATTCTCAAGGCAGAAAAATGTCTAAGTCTTTAAATAACTCTGTTGACCCTGTAGAGCTCATAGAAAAATTTGGAGCTGATGCTTTAAGGTTTACGTTAATGAGTCAGTTAGCTGGTGGTCGTGATTTAAAATTTTCTATGGCACGCTTAGAGGGCAATAGAAACTTTATGAATAAGCTTTGGAATGCGACACGCTTTTCTTTAAGTGTTATTGATGGTGCTGATCTTTCTAAAACACCAGAGTCTTTTTCTTTTGTGGACCAGTGGATTATTCAAAAGTTTGATGAGTGTCAAAAAGAAGTGAATAAGCATTTGGCAGATTATCGTTTTTCTGAAGCTTCTCATGCCGCTTATACTTTTGCCTGGAATGACTTTTGTGACTGGTACCTAGAGCTAAGTAAGCCTGTTGTTTATGGTGATGATGCTAAGGCTAAATATGCAACTCAGTGGGTGCTTGGACAAATGCTTAATAAGTTAATGAAACTTTTGCATCCTTTTGTCCCATTTATTACTGAGGAAATATACCAAAAGCTCCCTATAAAAACAGAGGCTTTAATTGTGGCTGAGTACCCAACAAGTGAAAATCAAAAAGAATTTGTAAAGCATGCTAACAAAGAAAGTGCAGATAGTGTTGAGCTTTTAAAGGCTACGATTACTGCCATTAGAAATATTCGTGGCGAAAATAGGATTAAGCCAGGTGAAAAAATAAAAGTAAATATGGTTTCTAAAAAACAAGAAACCTTATCTCAGCTTAAGGCTGCCGATGCGCTTATTACAAAAATGGCGAATCTTTCTGAAAGCCAATACTTAGAGAATGTAAACTACGAGAAGTCTGCAGTGAGTGCTGTTAATAGCTCTGAGCATGCTTTAGAGGTAGTTATCCCACTGGAGGGGTTAGTTGATTTCGACGAAGAAATTAAGCGTATTGATAAAAATTTAGAAAAGCTATCTAAAGAAATTAATAGCCTAGAGGGCCGCTTAAGTAACGATAACTTTTTAAAGAATGCGCCTGATGAAGTTGTGACTGAAGGTAAGAAACAGCTCATAGTGCTTAAGCAGCAAAAAGATTTATTAGATACAAATAAATCTAGGTTTATGTAAGTAGCTAAAATTACTGTGTTAAATTAAAACTATAGATTTTCATGAAAATTCATGATACTGTATGAAAATGAGTTTAAAAAAATTTGCGACCCAGATAGAAGAAGAAGTCTTAGAAGACTTAAGGCTTTATGCGAAGAGTTCTAAAAAGAGCATTTCGGGCCTAGTTTCTGAGGCTGTTGCTGATTATTTGCAGAAGGTAAAAGTTCGTTCAGCTTTTACGAACGCAATGGACGAAGTCTTAAATGAAAATGAAGAGTTACTAAAAAGGTTGGCTCAATAGTTTGGATAAAAGTTTTGTTGTCCTATACTTAACTATAGAAGAAGTTTTAGTTCTTCATAATCAACTTATTAAAAGATTTGGTGGCCTGAGGGGTGTTAGAGATAAGGGTTTATTGCAAAGTGCTTTAGCTCGTCCTCAAACTGGTTATTATAACAGCTTGTCGCTTCAGGCTGCGGCTCTGTTGCAGAGCCTCACACAAAATCATTGTTTTGTAGACGGTAATAAAAGAGTGGCATTCGCGGCGACAGCTATTTTTTTACGCATGAATAGCTATAGATTAAAAGTGGACACAGATAATGGAGAGTCTTTTTTAATAGAACAAGTTATTAAAAAAAAGGCCGGCCTAGATATAATTACTCAGTGGCTAGAAAAGCATATGATAAAAGTCATTTAAAGCTTTCTAGATTCAAAGTATTTTTTTACTTTTGGTGTATAGCCTTTTGGGATTCTTATTTTATGAGTCTTAATGCTTTTTGGGATATAAGCTCTTTTTAATTCTGGATTAAGCTTGGTAAGACTTTTCCTCTTAATGTTCATAGAGTAGGCCATATTATGTAGGTCAGTGCCTCCAGGAACAAAATAATATTCATAATTGTAAGGGTTATCGCCTACAACTTTCCCAAAGCCATAAAAACCTGGGGCTTTAGATATTAAAATACTAGCTAATAATTTAGGGATGTAGTCTTTGGTTTCTTTTGGGAAATCTCTTTTTTTAGAAAGTTTCCAAAAATCTTTTGTTTTGTGTTTTTTAATCAGGCGATTCAGCCTTGTTTCGCCCATATTGTATGCCGCGGCAGTTAAATACCAGTCTCCATATAATCTGTAGAGGTCACTTAAATAGTTAGCGGCGGCATTAGTGCTTTTAACAAAATCTTGTCTTTCATCAATCCACCAATTCATTTTAAGCCCATAGCTTTTAGCAGTAGGCTTAATGAATTGCCAGTAGCCTACGGCAGAAGCTGAGCTAACGGCTTTAGCTGAAAAGCCACTTTCTATCATAGCTATATAAGCTAAATCTTGAGGGAGCCCATGGTTAGCAAGTTTAGCCTTCATTAGGGGTAGGTACTTATTTGACCTTTTAAGCCAAGTTGTAAACCATTTTTTTCCGTGTGTTCTGAATCGTTTTACCCAATATTTTACTGGAGCATTATAAGTAATAGGTACATCAAATTTTGGTGTTGCAGGGCTTGTACTTTTAAATTTTGGCAAAGATGCAAAAGATGGGAGTGCAATAAAGAAAGTTAAAAGAATAATTTTGAACACATTTAAGTATTATCGCTGACGACAAAAAAAACAATTAGGACTAAGGTGGTAGTAGCTCGACCTTTGATGAGATAATTTTTTGGCGTAGGTTTTTAAGATCGTCGAAAATTTGTTACTTTATAGCTTAACTCAATTTTCTTGTGTCTAGAGGTTGGCTCGTTAATTGCTTATTTAATTATGTAGTAGATAAACCTTGGAGTGTTTTTTGTCGAACTTAATACATCTTACTGTAGATTTTTTTGAAAGACTGTTTGATCAGTTTTTTAGGACATCTATATTTGCGCCAGATGTAGACACCAGTTTAAGTCGAGTTGAGCATATAAGCCCTGTATTTACTAAAAAAACAGGAAAAGCTTTGGACTTAGCTATTTTAGGTGAAGGCTTTTTTCCGATACGCTTTCATGGGCAGCTTTATTATACTCGCATTGGAAAGTTTTTTATAAATAATAGAGGAAAAATTGCACATCAAAATGGTGGAGTTTTAGATACAAGCTTTATTGTGCCGCAGTCTATTAGAAGGCTTCAGATAGATCATGATGGTAATGTGTTTGTATTGTTGCCAAAAGAAACAACGCCGGTAAATATTGGCCAAGTAAAATTAGTAAGCTTCATTAATCCTTCAGCTTTATATTTTTGGAAAAATGATTTCTTATTGCCAACTAATAATAGTGGTATTGCTAACAATGTGGAGAATATTTCGGCGCTTCCAATCGTGCTGCAGCAAGGGCACTTAGAGGATCAAGCTCTGTGGTCTAAAAAGCTCTTGAGGTCTTTATTTAGAGAGTCGTTATCAGTAAATAAAAATAGAGAGCCCTTGTCTAAAGTAGAGGTCATTGATACTCTGAGCTTGTGAATGAAGCTTTATTACTTAAAGACAAATCAAACCCTCCAAAAGCAGAAGAATCAGAAGTTACATCCTCTGACCTAGAGACTGTTGTCGTTACAGAAGAAGACTTACAAAGCATTAAAAAAGCAAGGCGACTAAAAGAGCTGCAAGATAAAATTGATAAGGGTAAATACAGTATACCTTCTGAAGACATAGCTCAGTCTATATTAAATCAAGATTAAGCTATATAAGATTTTTTGTTAGCCACAAGAATCTCTGCTCTATTGAGCCACTTTAAAACTCTCGACGGGTCGCAGATTAAATTCATTTGATCCCAACAAGTAAAAGCGAGTGGCTTGCGTTGTCGGCCCAACAAGTAGGGGAGAGTGCTGTAGGGGTAATGTTCGGCACGTTTAACGATGCCTGCCTTAACAGGATTATTGTAAATATAAGAGTAGGCTTGTTTGTAGCCCTCGATATGATTAATCGGTACGACTTTAATTTTCTCAAACCATAGTAAGTCTTTTTCTAGCTGCTTTTTATTTTGTTGGGCTGAGCATAGCCAGTGGTAGTGGTTCCTCATCATGACAAAAGCATGAGTTTTTATATTCTGCTCTTTGTCAGACAATCTTAAAAAATGAGTAAGCAGCTGCCAAACCTCATCAAGAGATTCTGATGGCCAGGCAGGTTCGTTACATTTGCCAATAATATGAAAGAAGCTTTTGTCATGACGATAGATCTTTTTTTTCATAATAAGCTTTGTTGCAATGAAGCTGAGTTTTCTAATCCTTTTTAATTAGTTTTAAGACTTATGATTTCACATTCGGTTGTTATTTTTTCATGGTTATTTGCAAATCTTGACTTATCGCCCTCAAATTATAACTATGCGCATTATAAGTAATTCGTCTTAAGAGGTTTGAGTCGAACTTTGACCAGGAAGTTGAAGGAGAAAAACATGCTTGTGTTAACACGCAAAATTGGAGAGAGCATAGCTATAGACAGCCATATTAAAATTAGGGTTGTTCAAATTAAAGGTAAGCAAGTCCGCTTAGGCATAGAAGCCCCAAAAGAAACTAAAATTCACAGAGAAGAAGTTTTTAACGTTATAGAAAAAACAGAAGCTGCTGTCGAATCTGAATAATGTCTTACTATTACAATTTAAAAATTCAATTTAATGAAAGTGCCCTCGAAGATCAGATAATGACTTATTGTCTGCTTTTTAATGCGAGTGGTTTTTCTGAAGACATCATGGAAACTAATGCGTCGCATAGGTTAATGAATGTTTATTTTGAGTCTGAGCCAGATAAAGAGTTAATACAAAAATTAAAAGATCTCAACTTAACTTTTGATCTTGAAAAATCTGAAAATAAAGATTGGACTGAGTCTTGGAAGCAGGGCATAGAGCCTTTTCAGTTAGTAGAGAGCGCCAGTAGTGATTTTAAAAATATTTGGGTTGTTCCTAGTTGGTGTGAAACACCCGAAAAAGCGCAAACCATTATAACTATGGACCCGGGAATGGCTTTCGGAACAGGGACTCATGAAACTACGCAACTTGTTGCTGAGGCCTTGGGGTCTGTCGAGGTAAAAGGAAAAACAGTCTTAGATGTTGGGACAGGTACTGGCTTATTAGCTATAGTGGCTTCTTTTATGGGGGCTGAAAAAATAGCAGTGACTGATAATGATGTATCAACTCACCATGTGGCTAAAGAAAATTTTGTGAATAACTCTGTTGAAAATGTTGAATTTAAAAATGCTGACTTAAGTTTAATTGATAATCAATACGATATTGTTGTTGCTAACATTATTGATGGTGTATTGATTGATTTACAAGATGAATTAGTGAGCAAAACAAAAAATGAAGGCTTTCTTATTTTATCAGGTATTTGCAAAGAGAGAGACCCTGTCTTTTCAGAAGCTTTTGATTTTTCTAAATTTAATATTTTAAGTATTCATAAAAAATCAGAATGGCTTTGTTATGTCTGTCAGAAGATACTGGATTAATCCTACTAAAATTACTAAAGAGGCTGCTGTTATTGATGAGCAGTTGTTTCGCCATATTTGTTTGGTCTGTAAACATGTGGCTGGCGACCAGATAGAGTTTTTGCCAGGAGATGGTTTTGCCTATCTTTCAGAAATTGTAAACTTAAAGAAAAAAGCAGCTCTTTGTAAGGTTTTATCTAAGAGAGAAATCGAAAAGCTACCAAAGCCTCATATTCACTTATGCATGAGCATTCCAAAGTTTAATAAGTTTGAATTTATAATTGAGAAGTCAGTTGAGTTAGG
>JALZUS010000006.1 GCA_023299885.1 Bdellovibrionales bacterium
TTTTGCGCCGGCAGTCTTAACATGTTGTATTAATCAGCACGTTTATAACTTAGCCGCCAACTTAACGATGGACGTCATAAACTGTCAAGAAAGCCTAATTTCAGTGAATGGCTTAATAACATGGCGCATCTAGTTGCTTACCTGTGTAACCTATGAATTTTGGCCCTGAGAGTCAAACAGGGCCCTAATAAAGTGTAAAGATTTTAGACAGTTGCGCTGTTTTTCCAGTATTTAAGAAAAACTTATCTTTTTTTACTATTTTATAAGCATCTGTAATTACTTAGTTTTTTTAACACCTTGATTTGATGTGGCCTGAGTACGATTTGAATATTGTGACTCATTTAAGTCCACACCCAAAAACACCGATTTGTTTCATATGTAAGCGGCTAAAAAGCCCATTACATAAGGCTGTCAGCCAATTCTAGCTGCCAGGTCGCTTAGCTAAAAGCTAGGCAGGACGGAGACTGAGTGTTTAAGAAGGAATTTTTATTAGTAGTAATATTGCCGCTCCTTACTCAGTGTGCCCATTTGTCGGGTAAAAGTATTGCCGGTCATAATTCAGCTGCTAAAAAATCTTCTCGAACTATTAGCTCTATAGATCAAAATAAAATTGATTCGGTTCATGTAAAGACTCAAGCTAATTTTCATTTTTTAAAAGGTGAGCTGTTAAGCCAGCGTCATCCAGAAGAAGCCATTCAGTCTTTTAAAGAGGCTTTAATTTATGATCAAAAATCAGCAGACTTAAGGTTAAGAATAGCAGGTGAATATATTCGCGCCGGTTTAGTAAGCGAAGCTATGGACCAAGCTGAAGAAGCTAAAAAGCTTGATAATAAAAATAATGATGTGAGATTAGTTTTAGCCGGGCTTTATACGTCGACCAAAATGCATGACAAAGCTTTGGCTGAGTATAATTACTTGGCGGCTCAAGATTTCCATAATGATGATGTGCTTACCTACAGGGGAGTGTTATTGGCTGAAATGGGGCGAGCGCAAGAATCAGTCCAGGAATTTAAAAAACTAGCCAAGACATCTGCAGACCCAGCAAAAGCCTATTACTATATGGGAAGAATTTATTTAGAATTTTTTGATAATGCTGAAAAGCAGACTATAGCAGCTTTTAAAAAGAGTGTTAATTTAAATCCTTCTTATATATTAGCTGTTACAGACCTAGCTCGCATATACAGGGCAAAAAATAACACGCCAATGGCGCTAAAACTTTTGGAAAGCCACTACGAAACTTATGGGGCCCAACTGCAAACTTCTAAAATGCTTTCGCAAATCTATTTAACCAATAATAAGTTTGCAAAGGCTATTGAGCACTTAGAAGTCATTGAAAGAAGAGCTCCAGATGATCAAAACAATATTTTAAAACTAGCTTTGTCATTAATAGAAAATAAGGACTATACGTCAGCTATTATTAAGCTAGAGGGTTTATTAGCTAATAACCCTGGTAACGAGAAGCTTTTATTTTACTTGGGTTCAGTTAATGAAGAAATTAATAAGCCTTTAATTGCTGAGGGTTATTTTAAAGAAATTAAGTCATCTTCTAGTTTATACTCACAGGCAGTTACACATAGGGCTTATATTTTAAAAGATTTATCAGGAATAAACTCTTCTTTGGCTCTTTTGGACACAGTAATTAGTGAAAACACTGAGAATGAAAAGATGTATTTATTAAAGGCTTCTTTTTTGGATGAGCAGGGGCGTACCAGTGAGGCCTTAGAGTCTATAGCTGTTGCGAAATCTAAGTTTGGTGACAGCATCAATATTGCTTACTACCAAGGAGCATTGCTTGATAAGTCAGGTAATAAAAAATTGGCTATTGAGGCCTTTAAGTCTGTATTAAAAAAACAAGAGAACCATACTCAAAGTTTAAATCATTTAGCCTATGTTTATGCTGAGTTGGGTGTAAATTTAAAGCAAGCAGAGAGGTTAGCTTTCTTGGCCCTTAAGCAGAGGCCTAAAGATGGTCATATTTTAGATACAATTGGCTATATTTACCTTAAGCAAGGAAAGTTAGTGAGCGCATTAAGGCATCTAGAGCTAGCCGAAGAGCTTCTTCCTAAAGAAAGTATTATTGCAGAACACTTGGCAGACGTTTACTATAAGCAAAGAAGGCACAGCCAAGCTAAAAAACTGTATAAAAAGGCTGTGGAATTAGCTAATGATAAAAAAACCATTTCTACTCTTGAAGCCAAAATTAAAATTATCGAAAGCCTTAGGTTGCCAGCTACTGTCGCTAGGCCTTAGTAGCTTAGTAGCTCTTAGTTTTTCGGGCTGCGGTACTTTAAAAAAACAAGCAATCAGTAATGCACTCTCTAGTGGTCGCGGTTTTTCTAAAATTAAAATAGAAGACAAGCGCAAGGGCCGCACGTTTAACCTTCATCTTAACTATCTTATAAATGAGCCTAATCTTAATTTAAGTATTAGCCACCCTATAGGTATTTCTTTAGCCCGTTTAAATATGGTGGCGAATCAGTTTAATTTCTTATCGGTTAAAGATCGTACGCATTACTTTGGCGAGCCTAAGCCTGAAGTGTTAAAAAAGGCTTTTGATTTAGAAATGCATCCTAAGTATTTATTTAATGTTTTGCAGGGTAAGGTTTTTAGAGGTCCAGAGTGGAGCTGTAATCCTATTGAAGATCTTACAAATTGCAAAAACTTAACGACAGACTTAACTGTGGTTTTTTATAATAACAAACCCGAGGTTAAAATACTTCATCCTAAGACATGGATTACAATTAACAGGGTTCGTTTTGAAGAGCGCAATGGCCTTACTGCTGGCGACTTTAAGTTTTCTGGCCCAAATAGTTATAAGAAGGTAAAGCTGTGATATAGCTTTAAGCTATGGAGTCATCACTTTTTAATATTTAAAATAAGACAGCCTTAGAGTTAGTTTATGTTTTTAACAAAACTAAACTAAGGAGTAAGTAAGATGAAAAATAAAACATCTCAGTGGATGATAGTGATTGCTGTGGCAACATTAACACTAGGGAGCGTGCCGTCACATGCAAGTAAGCATGGTAAGCCAAATAGTTTTTGGTGGCCCAATTTAATTAACCTTCAGCCTTTAAGGCAGCATATAAAAACATCAAGCCCTATGGGTAGTGATTTCGATTATATAAAAGAGTTTAAAACATTAGACATAGCTGCACTAAAAAAAGATATAGATGCCGTTTTAACAACATCACAAGATTGGTGGCCAGCTGATTACGGCAATTATGGTCCCTTCTTTATAAGAATGGCTTGGCATAGTGCTGGCACATACAGAGTTGTTGATGGCCGAGGTGGTGCTAGCGGTGGCCAACTTAGGTTTGAGCCATTAAACAGTTGGCCAGATAATGGTAATTTAGATAAAGCCAGAAGACTACTTTGGCCTATCAAGAAAAAATATGGAAAAAAAATATCGTGGGCTGATCTAATGGTATTAACGGGAAATGTTTCATTAGAAAATATGGGCTTCAAAACATTTGGTTTTGCGGGCGGTCGTCAAGATGACTGGGAGCCAGATTTGGTTTACTGGGGTCCTGAGAAAAAAATGTTAGCTTCTAAAAGAAGAAATAAAAAAGGTAAATTAAAGGGGCCAATGGCAGCTGTAAAAATGGGTTTAATTTATGTAAACCCTGAGGGGCCTAACGGAGTTCCAGATCCAAAAGCATCTGCGCGCTCTATTCGTGAAAGCTTTGGACGCATGGCTATGAATGATGAAGAGACGGTTGCATTAATTGCAGGTGGCCATACGTTTGGTAAAGCTCATGGGGCTCACAAGTCTAAATGTGTTTCAAAAGAGCCTGCTGCCGGAAAGCTTGAAGATCAAAATTTAGGTTGGAAAAACAAATGTAAGACAGGTAAGGGTGCTGATACTGTGACGAGTGGTTTAGAGGGAGCATGGACATCAACTCCTACCCAGTGGTCAATGCAGTACTTGGCTAACTTGTTTGCATTCAAATGGGTAAAAACAAAAAGCCCAGCTGGTGCTCTGCAGTGGATTCCAGCAAAAGGCCAGGCTTCTAAGATGGTTCCTGATGCGCATATTAAAGGTAAGAGGCATGCGCCAATTATGTTTACTGCAGATCTGGCTTTAAGGTTTGATCCTGTCTATAAAAAAATATCGCAAAAATTTCTTACAAACCCAAAAGCATTTGAAGAGGCTTTTGCTAAGGCTTGGTTTAAGCTAACACACAGGGATATGGGTCCAAGAGCAAGATACGTAGGTGCAGATGTGCCGAGTGAAGTTTTGAACTGGCAAGATCCTATTCCAAAAAGAGATTATAAGTTAATAGGTAGTGGCGACATAAGAAGTTTAAAAAAGAAAATTGCTAAGTCTGGATTAAGTCGTTCGGAACTTATTAGTACAGCTTGGGCTTCAGCAGCGAGTTACAGAGACTCTGATATGAGGGGTGGTACTAATGGTGGGCGCCTCAACTTGCAGCCTCAAAATAGCTGGAAGGCTAATAGCCCTAAGCAGCTAAAAAGAGTATTAACTGTTTATTCAGAAATTAAAGCTGATTTTGATTCCAAAAGAAAAAAGGTTTCAATGGCAGACCTTATTGTTTTGGGTGGAGTTGTTGGTTTAGAATCAGCTATTAAAGAGGCTGGACATAAAGTTAAAGTCCCTTTTAGTGCTGGACGTGTTGATGCAACTCAAGAGCAAACAGATGTTAAGTCATTTTCTTACTTAGAAGTTAAGGCTGATGCTTTTAGAAACTATTATGACAAAGGTCATTATCTTTCTCCTGTGACGGCCATGATAGACAAGGCTAACCAGCTATCATTAACTGTTCCAGAGATGGCGGTATTGTTGGGCGGAATGAGGGCTTTAAATATAAACCACGATCAATCTAAAGTTGGTGTTTTAACGTCTAAGCCAGGTGTCCTCACAAATGATTTCTTTGTAAATCTTTTAGATATGTCTGTTGAATGGACTAAGTCGAAGGCAGATGGTGTTTATGAGGCTAAACTACGTAAAGACGGTAGCTTAAAATGGAAGGCTTCTCCGGTAGATTTAGCTATTGGATCAAGTTCTGAGCTAAGAGCCATTGCAGAAGTATATGCTGCTGATGATGGTAAAAATAAATTTGCTCAAGATTTTGTGAACGCATGGTCTAAAGTTATGAACCTAGGTCGCTTTATGTAAGGTGCCGCGCCTTGTTTCTGTGAATAGGGCGCAATTTACATTTAAATATAAAGAAACATAAAAAATAGAAATTAAGGCCTTGTTTAGAAGAACGGGGCCTGGCATTTTAAAGTCATGAAATACGCAATTAGTGGATTAATTATTTTTATTACTATTGGCCTTATTATTTTTGCTAACAATTTTGAAGTTAGTCCAAAAATAAGAAAAAAGATTGGCCCCACGGTTGTCGATAGTCACGATCAAAAAGGTATTTTAACATACAAACGTCTTTTTCAAGAAATAGAGCATAACAATATTGTCGTGCTGGGTTTTGATTCAAGTATTAGAAATCAAAACGAAATTATCTCAGGTTTTCTAAAAACAGCTGCTTACTATAAAAAAAGTTTTTCTGTTAAATATAAAGATAATAATAAGTACACAATAAAGGCTTTAGATTTTAATAGCTTTAGCCATGACCAATGCACCAAGGATAGTAAGTGCCTAGTGGTGGTTAATTCTAAATTGTCCTCAAGGTTTTATGAGGATTCATTTTCTGAACAAAACTTTTTAAAAAATACGCTTATTAGTCTTACTTACTTACCAGTGCTTAATAAAGAAATTGTAGAGCCTAAATGCGGCGAAGGGGATGAAACCTCTTGTGCTCAGCTTAGCTTTTTAAGTCGCTACAGAAAAAGAAAATATAAGGCTGATAAAGATTATGTCGCCTTAGAAATGCATAGAGATAAAGATTACTATGCCATAGTTAACCAGCCATAAATCTTAAAATAGCTCTTGGGCAAGGGTGGTTAAAGAATAAGAATATGCTTATAAGTCTGTAAGCATATTCTTTATAGTGAGTAAGTTTTACCTCTCGTGAGGCATTATTCTTTTATTGACTCTGTAATAAGATCTTGGTGAATCGGCGAGTAGGTCCGCAAGTTTAGAAACATAAATACAGGCAAACCTTTGAACTTGTGAGGCAAAATAGCTTTCTTCAAGCCCTGCGCGCATCATTTCCCCCCAATATCTATTAAAAGATTTATTGTGTTTAGTGATGAGCGGGGAGATCTCGGCATCTATCGCTTTAATGCT
>JALZUS010000007.1 GCA_023299885.1 Bdellovibrionales bacterium
AGTGGCACTACAAAAAACTCTCAGCAACTCGATTATATTTTACTAAGTAAAGATATTAAAATTAAGCAAGCCGGGGTTTATTTTCCAGAAGCTAATCGAGTAGAGCTCGGTTGTGGTAATTCGGCTTTGGTTAGGCCCACCTTATTTGACCACGTACTTATCAAATATAAAAAAAGAGGCCAAGAATGTAATGCCACAGTTTCAAGGGATTATTTTGAAGTTAAAAAAGCGAGTGATCATTTGCCAATATGGGTGGATATAGAATTTTTAAATAAGCACTAGGCTTATGTAGCTTTAACAGTGCGCTTCTAATAGCTCTGAAAACCTGGTTGTATAACAGGGAGACTTTATTTCACACAGAGGTTTCCAAAAAGGATTGGCCCCGCATTGGGCTGGCTTGATAGTTTCTTTTCCGTATTTTTTATTGATTTCATCTATAGTAGACATTAATTTTTTATTTTTATGTGTGTCGGCTTGGCTAAATAAGTTAAGCTGTTGCTCTTCGGTAGAAATTAAATCAGAAAAATACACCCCGCATTTTTTATAAGATATGTGAGACTCATAAATTGTGGGTAGCATGTCGGACATAGTATTAATAAGTTGTAATGTGTCAGAGGTGCCAGGGTTAATGGTCATATACGTGCTATAATTACGTTGCAGCTCTCTTTCGTTGCGGCTGGCACGAATAAAAATTGTGAGTCTTCGGCAAAGGCTACCTTGCTTTCTTAACTTTTCAGCGGCATTGGCAATATGAGAGGCTAGGGCTTGTTTTAAATGTTCTTGAGTTTTAATTTTTTTCCCAAAGGATCTAGAGCAAAGCAGTCCTTTTCTTGGTTTAGTGGCCTGATGTAGTTTAAAGTGACTTGTTTGGTTAAGTTCTTCAAATGTTTTTAACCCTAGTATAGAAAAATCATTTAAAATTTTTTTGTAATTATTAAGGTTAGCAAAATCAAAAGCAGTTTTTACCTGGTAATTAATTCTTAATTTTTGTGAGCTCTTTCTGCCAACGCCCCAAACCTCTTCTATGGGCGTGTTTTGTAGTGCGTTTATGTGTTCTTTATTAGTTATTAGACTGCAAACACCATTAAATTTTGATTGTTGCTTAGCTTGAAAGTTGGCTACTTTGGCGAGAGTCTTTGTTTTTGCAATACCTACTGATACGGGTATATCTGTGGCTTTTAGCACAGCTTTGCGTATGCTTTGTCCTATTTGTTGAAGCTCTTCTTTGTTGTCAGAGTTTATTTGTATAAAGGCTTCATCAATAGAATAGACTTCAGTTTCTAAGTTAAAATCTTTTAAAATTTGCATGACTCTGCGGTGGAAGTCTCCAATGAGAGTAAAGTTAGAGGACCTCATTTGGACATTATGTTTTTTAATAGTCTCTCGCCACTTAAAAATGGGGGCACCCATGGGAAGGCCGGTTTGTTTAGCTTCTGTTGTGCGGGCCACAATACACCCATCGTTACTGGATAAAACAATAAGAGGTTTATTTTTTAATTGTGGCTGAAAGACTCTCTCGACTGAGCAAAAAAATGAATTGCAATCAACAAGTATAAACATGGCTGCCTAAGAAGATAAGCTATCGCATATGATTGAGCGAGTGGGTCACAACGCCCCAAATTTCACAATCATTAACGGGAGCCTTTAGATTATTAAAATGAGTGTTTTCAGCTCTTAAGAAAACATAGCCTCCGGTAATGCCATCAAATCTTTTTACGGTAAAGCCGCCATAGACATAGGCAATAACAATATCGCCAACTTTTGGATCAATAGCCTTGTCTACAACAAGCAGGCTTCCAGAATAAATGCCGGCACCCTGCATAGAGTTTCCTTGAGCACGGACCATATAAACGGAGGGACCGCTTAAATTAGTATAATGATCTATGCTTAAAGGAGCTTCTTCGTAGTCTCTAGAGGGGGAGGGAAAGCCCGCTTGGACCACTTTAGGCGTGGGGATTGAGCTATTAATCTGGTTGCTATTTTTTTTGTGATTGGGGGAGTGATGTGCTTTTATTTTTTTTATTTCTACACTTTGAGGCTCGTCATTAGTTGATGATAAGGCTTCTTGTGGGTCTCTAATCAGGCAATGAATCATAAGTCCTCCGAGTGCTGGTTTTGTCTTCTCTGAAAAAAAACAAAAAGAGATTACATGTTAGGGGGGCAATCTCTTTTCGCTATTACAAATTTAGGAAGCTCACTAAGGTTATTTGTTGTTGTTTAAGCGTTATGAGGGCAAAGCCTGATAGAGCGCTTACTGTAAATAACTAGCAGCTGATATAAACACAGTAGGTGTAAATTAGGTGTAAGTCAATATAATCTAAAGACTAGTTTTGAGATATGGAGGCTTTTTTAAAAAAATTATTGCCCCTTGGTTAGTGTAAATTTTTTAGCTTAAAAGGCAAGCATTTTTAATGAGCACTTAGCCTTTGTTTTCAAGATTATTAATGAAAACAGAGGCTTGCAAGGATATATAAAAAGAAGAGTACTTGGGCTTTAGTAAAGCTTAGGTACTACTTTTTAGATAAGGACTCGTTTTGAAATATATATCAGCCCAATTAAATAAAAATCTCCGCAAAAAAGTTTTACAAGGTGACCCTTGGGTTTACCAAAATGCAATGAGTGTTTCGGGGCACACAAAAAGAGCAAGCCTCTGCCAGCTTAAAGATAATAAAAAGGCTTTTTTAGCTTGGGGCATTTATAGCCCTAATAGTGTTTTAGGGTTTAGGACTTTGTCTTTAGATAAACGTCCTCCAGATGAAAATTATTATAGGCAATTATTTGCGAAGGCCTGGCAAAAACGAGAGCCATTGAGGTCTGAGAGTAACAATGCCTACAGACTCTTTAATGGCGAGGGCGATTTGCTGCCGGGGCTTGTTGTAGATGTTTACGACTTTGTGGCGGTTATGCAGTTTGATGGCTTAGATTGTTATGAGTTTTGGGATCAAGAAAAAATAGCTAAAGCTCTATTGTCTCATGAGGGAATAAAAACTGTATACTTTAAGCCCAGGCATAATATGCAACTAAAGCCTCAAGTGTGGGGCGAGGATTTGCCTGAAAACGGCTTAGTGGCGATAAAAGAATTGGGCTGTCATTTTTATGTAGACATTGTTAGTGGGCAAAAGACGGGCTTCTTTTTAGATCAGCGCGACAACAGAGATTATATAAAGAGTATTTCTAAGGATAAATCTGTAATTAATCTTTTTAGTTATTCGGGTGGTTTCTCAGTTTGCGCGGGGGCCGGTGGCGCAGTCCAAGTTACAAGTGTAGATGTGGCTCAAGGGGCTTTAGACTTAGCTGAAAAAAATTGGGAGCTTAATGGTTTTGAAAAAACACATAACTCTTTGTGTGTAGATGTTTTTGATTGGTTGCCTGGTAATAAAAATAAATATGACATTGTAATTTGTGATCCGCCATCGCTTGCTAAGTCAGAAAAACATAAAGAGCAGGCTATAAAAAAATATATAGATACTTTTGCAGCGGCAGCAAAAGCTGTGTCTGAAAATGGTCATTTAGTTTTAAGCTCGTGCTCTAGTCATATTAGTTTTTCTGATTTTGAAGAAATCGCAGCAGCAGCACTTTCAAAGGCAAGACTTCGCGGTCAAATTTTAAAAGTAAGTGGCCAAGGCATAGATCATCCCTATCCCCATGCCTGCCCACACCTAAGATACTTAAAGTTTATGGACATTGTGGTTTATAAGTAGAGGGTATTGTTGGTGAGGCAACTCTTTGAGCCTTATGTGAGGTAGTTGTTGCCCTCATTGGAATTTTATCAGCGGTGGCAGTTCCTCAATTTCAAAAGTTCCAGCGTAAAGCAAAGTAAAGCAGGGGCCAGCCTTACTAGTGTATATACTGTGCAAAAACTTTTTCAAGTTGAGCATAATGCATATTATGCAAATTTATATGCTACAGGTTTTGAGCCCGAAGGTGATACCCAGTATTTCATGGGGGCATCAAATGCAAATGTGCACGCTGGGAAATAAGTCATAGAAAAGAGCTGGTAAATGTTATTAATGGTGCTCTTTAGTTTTATCTGAAATCACTCTAAAGGTGCCATCTTTTTGAAGAGTTACTTTTAAGTTTACATTTTTTCCATCCACTTTTACTGAGACCTCTTGCGTGGGAGGCGGGTTAGTGTCTTCAGCTGGTCGCAGCTTTTTCATTATATTAGGATTGCCCAAAGCTAGGGCTGCAAAAATAGCAGCAGTGGCGGCATATTTAAAAGTACGGTCCTTTAAAAAACTAAGAGCATTATGAGTTTTCATTTTACGAGTGTATTGAGCAAGGTCCTTACTATTTTTAACGGCGTAAAGACTGTTGATTTCTCTTGGGTTGGCCTGACCCTTACTGTGGTTAGTATAAAACTTATCAAAAAATCGAGTAAACTTAATGACAGTTGCATGGTCAATAATTGACGGGAATGTAAGCGCGTTTTCTCCAATGGTTATCGTAGAGGGATCAGGATTTTTACGAGCATCTTGGATAAGTATCGTTACGCTATCTTTATTTAGGGGAACTTCTTCTCCCATAGAATCAACTAAAGCTAAAGAGGTCAGTGCCTGCGAAATTTTTCCATTTAAAATATTTGAGCGATAGCCTAAAACAAGACGGTGTATCTCTTCATCTATTTCAAGCGGCAATGCTATCTTCCATTTGCCTTGCTCTACTAGTTGTTTTCTGTTGGGCTGAGAGGGCAAATTGCCAACACCTTTTATTAAATAATAATAAAGCCCTTCAGTTTGTAGTTGCTTAGATAAAAGAGTTTTTTGTGGCACTAAAGAGCGCTTTGTTTTGCCAAGGGAGTATTTTCCTTTGCCAAGCTTAAAGCCGTAGTTATGTTTTGAAAGTAATTTTTTAGAAAGCTCTTGATAGGTTTTTGTATAAGCATCTTTTTCAGCCAGGGGAGATTTTAACTCTGTAAAGGCGGCCCCCTCCTCTACTTTATGTATTGGCTCTTCATCAAGATAGCTTTGAATATGAGAGGGTGATAAATTTAAAATAGGTTTAAATATTCTTATGTTTTTATCGATTGTATATTGGTACTCAGTCCCGTTTTCTAGAGCAGCACTATAGGCTTCTCTGTTGTAGGCAATAACCATTTGTATATCGAATAAAGATTTATTTTCTTGTAATAGTAAAACAATGGCATTGATAAAGTCATCGACCCTGTCAGTGCATGGGTTCATGGGTTTACCATTTTGTTTAATAGCACTAGGGGAAACCATAGTGGCGCTGTCATATTTTAAGTCACAAAGTTTGTCAGCTAAGGCTGCTTTTGTTTCGGGTTTAGTTAGCTCTTCGAGTGTCATGCTAGATATTTTTTCAAGAAGCTCATCGGAAATAAAAATTCTAGGTTTAAAAATAGAACCCTTATAGGTTTCATAGCTATCACTAGAGACATATGAAATATTAGCCACCTTAAGTTCTATAGACCCAACATTGCCAAAAAGAGATTCCATTTTAGAGGTGTCAGTTTCGCCTTTAGCATGGACAAAGTATTTGCGAGTTCTGAGTTTTACACTGAGTGTTTCAGGCTGTGGTGATTTTAAAATGATTTTATTTGAATAAGAAGTAATCGTAGTAAAATCTTGCTGGGAATCTTTCTTGTTGCGTGGTTTCCAGCTAAGTTGCGGGTTATCAAAAATTGTAGCGGCATCAACGGTTGTGACAACTGAGCGGTCTTCTATGCGTGATGTTGTGGTAGAGAGCCCGTTAAAAAATGAACTCATGCCTGTTAATAGTTTTTGTGTAAAATCAGCATCTAAAGGGGCGCTTTCAACTTTTAAAACAAGATTATCGTTTTTATCTACTTCCATGTACACGCCTTTCCGCAGGATCTTTTGCACTTATAGTCTTACCATAATTGGCCTGTCTGAGATAAAGGGAAGGCATATCTTGAAAAATCTGCAAGATGCTGGCGTTAAGCGCTAACCAGCTATGTAGTTTTTTTATGGTTTGTAGTGCTTTAGGGCAAAAACAGAGTTGTATGTGTCAACATAAGAATAATTAGAAAAGACTGTATTGATATGAGAAGCGCAGTTTAGTGGACAAGGCTTTCTGCTGATTAGATATTGTAAATCTATGTCTAAAAGGTGCACGTATGTTAAAAAAATAGTAGAGGTTTTTCATTGATTGAATTGATGGTTGTTGTGGCCATCATTGGTATTTTGTCGGCAGTGGCCATCCCTCAGTTTCAGAAATTCCAACGTAAGGCAAAGCAGTCTGAGGCTAGAGCTAATTTAGCTGCTATTTATACTGCACAAAAAACTTTTTTAGTGGAAAAGGGTAAGTACTACCCTAATTTGTGGGCGATAGGCTATGAGCCTGAGGGTGATCTCTTGTACGGGATGGCTATGGACACAACGGGCGCAACAGCCTTTCCGGGAGCTTCCGTTCAAGAGGCGCCAACTCTTTATAATTTGTCCTTGTTTATATGTGGTAGAGAATATGCGGATGGCATTAGTGCTAACTGCAGGTATACACCTTTAGCTGACCCTGCGGCTTCAACAGCTTGGCGAGCAACTGCAACAACCTTTATGGCTGGTGCAAGAGGGAGGTTGATTTCGCCCGCAGGCCCTGAGGATAGGTGGACAATTAACCAACTCTTTGCGCTGGTTAATATAATTAACGGAGTGCTATAAAGTATTAAAAAGTAATAAATCTTTTTTTAATGTGTTTTTTAAAATCATATGACCATTCTTCGACAAACCTGTTTTGTTTAATTAGCTAAATCCTTCTCAATATAAAAGATTATTTTTTAGGATGTTTAAAACCTAAAAGTCACAATAATAACGGAGATTAGGCACTCCAAAATCACTAGTTTATGGAGCATGATTAAGTGGCCCTGTGTTATCAGTATTTTTGTTTACGGCTGGTTTTGCTAGGATGCCTTTTTGGATTGCTCGCCTAATTGTACCAGCAGATACATTTAGTTCTTTTTGGATTTTGGCATATGTGAAGCCTTTAGCCCTAAATTTAAGAATAAGTTCTTCTTTGTTGGTGCGTGGTCTGCTAAGAGTCTTGCCTTTATCTCTTGCTGCTTTTACGCACGACTAACAACGAAGCTCATAATAAAATTTTATAATTATAGTGTGTGGGTTGAGCGGGAGCCAAATTTTAAATATCTGTTATGACTTAACAAATTCCAAAACGTGGCGGAGAGAGGGTCCGATTGCGTCACCTCCATAGTCGTTCGTTGGTGTCCGTTAATGCCTACTAACTAATTAAAATTATTAAGGATTTGACGATACTCTTTCCGAGGCTGTACTTCTTGGTTCGTGCCCAACCGCTTTAATGGTGTGGGTAGAAGTGCTTTCATCTGAGGATCTTAAAAAATACATTAATAAGTCTGGCGCATGTGCGGAAGCGCTATGGGCAATTGATGAAGCTTATGCTGAATATAGTAAAATAGAAACTTAATTTATAGATTAAGGCTTTTTGTGAGGTTATAGGTCTTAGCCTGGTAGTATTTCAGAAATATCGATTTCTAATGTGTCAGCAATTTTTTTAAGAGTGAGGTAGGTAGGGTTTACAAGGCCTCGCTCTACCCTGGACATTGTGCCTTTAGATAAGCCTTATCCTGTTCGTAAGGCTTTTGAAGTTTATCAGGTTCTGGCTGCTCCGCCCCCTATATGTAAAAAGTTCATGTTTTCACTTTTTGAAAACAGTTTGTTTTCAAAAATATTGTTTTATTTCAGTGCCTAGTTCATAAATACTTTATGGAAAAGATAAAAAATAGACCAGAGGATTTTGAGCCCAAGATTCTTTTGCAAAGAGAGCTTGCTAAGCGTTGTTCTGAGAACCCTGCATACTCTTTGAGAAGTTTTGCTCGATCTCTTGGGGTAAGTCCGACAGTTTTGTCATTAGTGCTTTCGGGCAAAAGACCATTGTCAAAAAAAGCATGTGATCTGGTAGCAGAAAAACTAGTTCTATCTCCATTAGAAAAAAGTTGGCTATTAAGTTTTAGAACTGAAAAAACTTCTAATGAAGAAAAAAATTATAATGTGAGTGAACTTAGTATGGACACCTTTAGCTTTATTTCTGAATGGTATCATTATGGAATATTAAGTTTGCTATCAATTGAAGGTTCAAAGCTGGATCCTGCCTGGGTATCTAAGAGGCTAGGTATATCGCATGCCGAGGCGAAGAAAGCCATAGAAACCTTATTAAGGTTAGATTTAATTGAGAAAACTTCTTCTGGATGGAAACAGAAAGGCGAAATGATTAAGTTAGACAATACTGTTTCTTCATCAGCTTCAAAAAAGTTTAATCTAGGCCTGCTAGAAAAGGCTGAGAAATCAATTACAGAAGATAGCTTTTCAGAAAGGTCTATAGGTTCTGCAGTATTTGAAATTGATCAAGAAAATCTAGAAGAGCTAAGAAGCGAATTAAGAGAAATAAGAAGAAAATTAATAACTAAATATAAAAACAAAGGGAATGCCAATAGAGTCTATTGTTTGTCTTTTCAGGCATTTCCATTAAGTGAGAGGGTAGAAAATGAAGAAATATTATAAATATATACTAATGTTGGGGCTTATTAATCCATGTACACTATACGCAAATGATGGCCCAGATGCAGGGTTTGTATTAAATGGCAAAATGGTAGATTTAGTTGATGCAGAGAATCAGCAGCTAGAGCATGTAGAAGACATCACCCAGGTTGAGGGATACAGTGAAGTTGTTGTTCCTATTCTTAATCGTCTACGGTTAGTAGCTCCGGTGTTCAAAATACATATCGAGCATTCATTAAAAAATAAGTCATGGTTTTTTGTTGGGAAGCTAAATGCTGGTGACGACAGTGTGCGGGGGTTAAAGCGAGTAGGGTATCAGAATGATAGCTCTGTTAAGCTTTATAAGCCTTGGTTTTCACAAGTTGAAGTTAAGCAAAAAGGTGTCTTGATACTCCATGAAATGTTAATTGCTCATGCAAGAAGAATTACTTTTAAAGACGAGTATGAAAAAGATGTAAGTCATGGCCCCTCTCAAAAAGATGTTGAGAATTTAGTTTCCATGCTTGTGCATGTTGAAAACATGAGTAATGCATCACTTAACAGCTTTGTTAGAGAATATAATTTTGATAAGCATAGAACTTACTTTTTTGGCCTCAAAGAGGTTGGTAAAATTAACTACAAGCCCCTAGGGCGCCCTTTTTCTTATGGAGAGCTGTCGCAAAGAGGGTACTCTTTGGAGAGTGCTAAAGTAATTAGCGGCAACTTTAACAGCCCTTATAATCCAAGAAGAGTACACAATGGTAGGGTTATAGTTTTCAAAAATGTTTATAAGGATGGTCTGCCAATATACTTTGATAGTATCTACCCAAAAAACGATCTAGGCGATGTTTGTGATGATTTATTACTAAAGCCAAGTAGTGCGAGTAGCTCTTTCCCGCTTTTAGCATGGACATCTGATAAGACAGATCGCAGAGAAGGTTGGAGCCCTCTTGAGAAGCTGAACACTATTACTTGTAAGTTGCCGTCTGAAGAAGATATTTATTTTGAGTTAAATGAGAACAATGAAGTAGTCCTATTTTAATATTTTTGAGCCAGCTTTTGCTTAAATAAGTAGAAGTTGCTGGCTTGTACCACCGTTAATACTAGTTAAATCTATGTACTCCATAGAGGTAGAGGATTTTGTGAATGACAATACTGATGAAAGCGGGGATACCCTGGCCAACATAGTCATAGGCCTTACCAACAAGTGATGGTTTCTAGATAGTAATTTTTTAAATTTATAACCCGTGACTTAACCAAAATACAAATATTTAAAAGGAGTATTTATGAAATACATTATATTTTTAGCAATGACCATATTTTCACTAACAGCCTTTTCAACAACACCGGAGACATGTTTTGAATTTGAGACGTTTAGTTACCCAGAAAACACTATAGTAGTTACAGGTTACCTATGTGCTGAAAAAGAAGTAACGATTCCTGGCGAGATTGAATCAAGAAAAGTTGTAAGTATCGGTAAGGCTGCATTTCGACACAAATATATACAAAAAGTTGTTATCCCTGAAGGAGTTACTCTCATTGACGACTATGCATTTACATACAACTCTCTCGAAGAGGTTATTCTCCCTTCATCTTTGATAGAAATTAATAAAAGAGCCTTTCACTTCAATAAACTGGAAAGAATAATTATTCCAGATGGCGTAGCGCATATTGGAGTTAGTGCTTTTAGCATAAATAATTTAACTCATATCTCTCTGCCGAGCTCTCTAACGGCTATTGAAGCGTACTCATTTTTTGATAATAAGCTTGAAGCTTTATCCATTCCTAATGGCATTGAGTTTGTAGGAGCAGATGCTTTTAAAGACAATCAGCTGACTCATGTGTCTTTTTCTAAAAATTTGCAAATAATACACTCTGGTGCCTTCGAGAATAATAATCTTATAAGGGTTGACCTGCCTGAGTCTTTAAGTTTGATAAGAAAATTTGCTTTTGCAAATAACAAAATAGAGCACCTCTCGCTGCCATCCAATCTAGAAATTATCGAAGAAGAGGCCTTTTATAATAATCAAATTGAGGAGCTAGAAATACCAGAAAGCATGTCTGAGGTTAGTATGTACGCTTTTAAAAATAATAAAATCAATTCGCTCACTCTTCCTGATACTTTAAAATCAATAGGCTGGGGTGCTTTTGCTGAAAACGAAATAGAGTACCTCTCGCTACCACGCAATCTAGAAGTTATCCGGAAAGGTGCTTTTAGTGAAAATAGGCTTAAAGAGCTTACTATACCTAAAAGTGTTACTGAAATAGGTAGCTATGCATTTTCACGTAACAGCATTAAAAGTGTTGTTATCCCTGATGACATACGCCTGGACGAAGGAGTTTTTTATAAAAACCCACTTGCTAAAGTTATAATAGGAGATAATACAAGCATTTCTGATACCATGGATGAATACGATTTTTACTCACGCTATGATTTTTCAAGAATTTATAATCTTAATACAGCTGGCACCTATACATATTTAGGCCCTGTAGCGAATGCACCTGATTGGGATTTTAAAGATAAATAATAATGCTGACTACCTGCCACAGCCCAATGAGCAGCTGCCACCTCACCCAATATCATTGCGCCTGGGGCAACTTTGCCCAGGCTGGTGATCATTTAAGGCCACTTAAAGTCAGGTGAGCTTTATACCGATAAGCACTACACTGCTAAAGCTTAGTACTTTTGTCTGTTTAGCTATTAATAAGGATCAATTAAATGAAGCAAATACTTTTAACACTCATGACACTTTCTACGCTCTGCTCATGCTCAAATATCCAGCTAAGAAGTCCAGCGACAATAAATAATGTTAGTAAAAATTCGTGTGAAAAAGTGAATCATTCCTTAGTAAAAAAACTGTCTTTTTTTAGCTCTATCAAGAACCCATGGCCTTCAATTAATCAGGACAGAATGTTTATAGGCCTTTATGATAAAAGTAATTTACTTTATATTACTGGTAAAAAAGCTAAAGAAGTAAAATCAAAATTATCAGCAAGTAGTTTATGTGATACAGCTTCAAATGAAGTTATTGTATATATTGACTCATCCAAAGAATTCGAGGGCCTTTTTGGGCTTAGTGAAATTAGTCACCCTTTATTTTCTTATATCGATAGAGAAATGCTATTTGTCGCTCCACTTATTAATAAAAACATAGGGCAAAAGCGTAAGACATTGGGCCTCGAGGCAGAAGTTGAAGACATAATGATTGATGTTGCTATACACGAACAATTTCATTTTCATTCTGTTGGAGTAGCTGGAGTTCAAGAAATAAGTAAAAAGAAAGTTGAAAGTGGTCTATTTTCAGACTTTAGAGTTGAAGTAGACAGCTCTTTTTCAATTACATACGATCAGTGCTACGATGAACAAAGTCCTTTTATGCTTGCTTTACAAGATGAGTTCAACGACTGGAGATCTGTAAACTATGCACAAACTCCAATTAAAAGTGCTGAAGAGTTTGCAAGAAAAATCCTTTCAAGAAGAAACACAACTGCTGGTAAATATATTTATTGTTGGGACGCTTTAAGAGAAAAAGAAAGATCAGAAGGAACCGCAACTTATTTTGCAAATCACCATAGCTACTTTAATGAAAGCGAGAAGCTAAACCCCATTGATACATTTAATGAAGCTACTTTCAATAGCAGCAATACAAGCTTTTATTACCTGACCGGATTATTCTTGTCTCGCTTAGCAGATATGATTGACCCCTCAAAGGACTGGCAGCTACTTGTAAAAAAAGGTCTTTCTATAGATGAGGCCATATCCAGGATCTTGATGAGAAAAGAAGGAAAGATAGCTAAAAAGCTATCTTTCTCTATTGCCATTGAATACCCAGATGACAAAGAATACAGTTCTAATATAGCAGAGCAGATATTCTCTGAGGCCAACAAATGCATAAAGGAATCTCTTGCTTTTTTCGAAGACAAACTTGAAATTAATTTAGAATTAGAGTCTGTGAGCTCAATTAAGCGTTCAGACATGAGTAGTATGGCTTTAGGCCACTTTGCTCTTGATAAAGACACCTTAGGCTCTACGGTACTCTTTTATACTAACACATTTAACTCACAGAATATAAATCTTAACTTTGGCCCCTTTGGTAACCGTCCCCACTATTTACCAACAGAAAAATTTATAAGCCTAGTTAATTCAAGATCACTAAGTCACACTCGAGAACTCGAAAAGCATGAAAAAAGTCTTTCTATGCTAGAAGGGGCAGAACATGAGCAATATAGAAATAATAAAAAAATTGAGGATTTAGAAGATGCTTCTCAAGAAGAAGTGGCTAGGATTTTTG
Source organism: Bdellovibrionales bacterium (assembly GCA_023299885.1). Classification (GTDB taxonomy): domain Bacteria; phylum Bdellovibrionota; class Bdellovibrionia; order Bdellovibrionales; family UBA1609; genus JALZUS01. The sequence goes on from JALZUS010000007.1 coordinate 12,779, forward strand.
AAGAGCTGCATAAAGCCTCATCTCTTAATTCTATTTTTCCTCTAGCTAATGAGTTGAGATTAAATGAAAGTTTTTTGGATAGCAATAGTAATGATGACTTAAAGGAAGCTGGAATTACTTTTGCCCATGAACTCATGCATACAATTGGTGACTTAAAGGACCAGTATTATGACCCTAAGACAGAGGGAGTCTCTAATCTAATGGGCTCTTATCATGGTGGTAACAAATGTATTTTTAACAAAAGCCAAGTAGAGAGAATTAGAAAACTAAGATTTCACCAGCTAAAATAAAACTAATAAGCTCCTCAGCTTTTTCAAAAGCAACGCAACTCATAATAAAATTTTATAGTTCTAGGGTGTGGGTAGAAGTGTGGGTTAAGCGGGAGCCAAATTTTAAATATCTGTTATGACTTAACAAATTCCAAAACGTGGCGGAGAGAGGGGGATTCGCTAAGTGTAGTGTGAGTTTCAATGTTTTTGTAACGCCTAAAGCAACATAACTAATTAATAATATTAAAGAAATTCAAAGAGTAAAATTAAATAAGTTAAGAGTTATTAAAATCTAGCTTCAGTCTTCTACAGTTATTTAAAGTGATCTGAAGTGATAGTGCGCCCCTGCTAGCTAATATATGTAAATGAAATGACAAATATTGTAATTATGTAAATAAGATGACAAATCTATCGGTCTTATTGCAGTAAGTGCTGGCTGAGATGGTATGCATACTGCATTTATACTCTCTTGAAACATAAACTTTAGGAGAATTTAATGAAATATATGGGAATAATAGTAGCTCTTTTTGCAGTATCACTTACTGCTTGTAAAGATGAGAATATAACTAATAAGTATTATACGGGCGAAGAGCCTACAAGTGAAAGAAGTGAAGTGTCTGCTGAGGCAGAAGAGGCTGCAGCGGTAAAGACTTTCGTAATTGCCGAGAGTATACAGCTTCCAGCATTTACCAATAAGGTGATTTTGACTAATGATGAAAGTGACTTTGAGTGTGCATTCTCTTATGAGAGATCGAGCACGCCGAGAGTTTTAGAGAGAGACTATCCGATTGAAATAGCGAGAGAGCATTATTCTGTATATGATTTTTCAGAATTAAGAATTGATCTTCACGTGTCATTTAATGACAATGAACTTGGTGTTAAAGATTTGAGTTGTCAGACAAAAAATGTAGATGATTTTGAAACAAAAGATGTGGTTGAGTATTTTAAAAGTAAAGTTTCAGAGGCAAGCTTTAGTAATTTTGAGAAAAAGTATACCTACTAGTTAAGTAATTTAACCTAGATAAACTAAAAGCCTCATTGTAAGATGGGGTTTTTTTGTTTTTACATAATCCTCCTATTGGTTGTTATTTGTTTCTGCCAGTTAGGTGAGTCCCAGGGCCCCTGGCTTGTGCGACTAAGGTGGGGGTGTGTGAAGGCTGTAAAGTTTAGTTGCAAATATACCGATTCTACTGGGTAAGCCATTTTTTAGGAGATGCTATTATGAAAAAATTAACAGTTATATTTGCCTGCAGCTTTATACTTACTTTTGAAGCCGCTGCTGAAGTTGCACCTAAAATTTTTAATGAAGTTACGCAAGCGGATAGTAACTACTATAAAGGTAAAAACGATTTAACTATTATTACTACGGGGAATAAGCAAAAGGTGCATGCAAATAGGGATTATTGGAAAATGAAGTCTCAAGCAACACCCGAAGGAAAGACTCAAATTTTTACTACAGCAAAAGGTGTGACAGCTTTTGGTGATAATGAGAGAAGGATTATTAAATTTGACAAAAGAGGGTATGTTACAGCTGCTATTCAAACAAAAACATCACCAGGACCTGATAGAAGTGGGCAGCGTTTGGGAAGCATAAATTATATTGATAAAGACACTAAGGTTGAATGCCAATCAGATTTTAATTCGTTTGAACCAGAACAGCATGGGAATGCTGAGCATCAATTAAAATATAATTGCGTAGGCTTTAAAGCTAAGGACTGTAAAGCTTTTAAAGAATATTTTAATAAGTCCTTTCAGGGAAGTAAAGAAAATTTAAAAGCGTGCACAAATGATATTTCATTTTTAGCTCTGTATGCGCGACCAATGGGTACTAATTATGAGGCCGAGGGCGCAGCAAGAAAACAATTGGAAGACATCGCTAAAGATGCTGGCGCCGAGGACAATAATAGAGTTTACACCTTTAATAGTCCGAGGCACTCTTTTGATAAAGTTCATAATATTGCAGGTAATATTTTTAAATTCCATAAATTTTGCGAAAGCCGTGGACTTATTGGTGAAAAAAATGAATCTGCAAAGGGGGCTAAGCCTTTGCAAGGTAAAAAACAAACTACTGTAGAGTAATTAAAAATAATATTAATCTAAACTATATTTCAAAGTAAAAGTATTAGCAGACTTATCAAAGGCCTCATCTTCAGATGGGGTTTCTTTTTTAACCGTTCAGAAGATTTATAAAAGAGTCTCCGTAGCCATAAAGTTTGTTGAAACTTTTTATATTGCGGTGAGTAGAGTTATAAAGCTTGTTTGGGTGTGGGTAGAAGTGTGGGTTGAATCTGAGCCAAATTTTAAATATCTGTTATGACTTAACAAATT
>JALZUS010000008.1 GCA_023299885.1 Bdellovibrionales bacterium
AAGGTTTTAACAGGAGGACGTAATTTGAGAATAAAAGTGATGAGCCAATTTGTTATAAAAATTATTATAGTTTGCTTTGTAGCACCAAGCATTGGCTTTGCAGGTGGCCTACTTGATGACTATGGCACTGAAGAGCATAGCTTAGTAATAGATATGATGGTGTCAAAAATGTCTCGAAACAGCGAGTCTATACATAAAAAAGAGTCAGTTCTGGAGCAAAGAGTTGGCTATCAGAATAGAGGTCATTTTAACTATGCAATTATAGGTGAAAATAGTGACACTCCGGACATTCGTTACTTTAAGCCTCAAGGTTTTCATGTTCATTCAAGTTTAGAAAATGAAATTGGTGTAGATAGTTTGTCTCAGTGTTCAAGCAATGGGATGCAATCGCTTCTTAATTCAGAAGTAGGTGCAGAAGAGAATATGCAGGTTGTAAGTTCTGGCCTAAGGAAATGGCAGGTTTATAGAGAGCCAGGTCCCTTAAGATATAGTCGATATAAAATTTATTTTATACGCAAGGCTATTCGCAAATTAAATGAAAGATTGGAAACAGAGACATCAGCCAACAGGGTGTCGACACTAACAAAATTAGTTGAAAAGCTAAGAAGTAGCCATAGTGATTTTTTAAAAGAAAGATCTGATCTTTTAGAAAAAGATTTAAAGTGGAATCATAGAAGGTGGGTTCACCTTAATCTTGATCGTAATCATGTTGAGTGCGTAATCGGGAAACCACTTGAAATACCAAGGGTGACAGAAGATCCAGAGGTTAAAAACAATAGCTTAATTAATATTGTGGCTTTCAAGCTTCAAGAGTTTTCAACTAAAAATAAGGCTCTTAAAGATAAATAGTAGAGTTAGGTAGATGGCTGCTGATTTAAATGTAGTCATTATTTTTATTTAGAGGCTATTGATATGCTCCAGTAGTTTCAGGTCTTCAAAAGATGGATGACTTTTTGTTTTTAATAAAATTTCGAGTGTACTGAGGTCTTTGCGTTCATCTATATCAAACCCTATGTCGAGGGATTTAGGGTTAACGCCTGAATCTGCCAGAGATTTTAGAAGTTGGCTTGTAGTAGTGTCTTGGCTGTATTTAACAGATAAAAATTCTTTTGTGGTTTTTATGGTTGTAGAAAAAATATAAAAGCCCCCGTCAGTTGTTGGGCCAATAAATGCACTGTCGTTACCTAAAGACTGTTTGTAAAACTCTGTATAAAAAGCTTCATCTATATGAGGAGAGTCAGAGCCTACTAAAGAAACTCTTTTGTGGCCTATATCAAAAAGCTGCTTTTGTACAAAAGCTAATTTATCACCAAGTTGGCCAGGTCCTTGTTTAATAATATCAAAGTGTGGGAAATTTTCACTGGTGTCGTTGTCGGGCAGAGTCCAGTAAACTTTTATAGGCGTAGATGTTTGAGTCTTTAAAAATGTGGCGGTAATTTTTTTGAGACAGAGTTTATAGAATTGAACGGCAAACTCTGGGCTGGTGCCCTTGGCTAGCCTTGTCTTAACTTGGCCAGCCTTTGGGTTTTTTGCAAATATTGCAATTGCATGTTGAGAATTAGATTTTATCGTTGATGTTCCAGTCATAACTGCGTGCTTTCATTTTAAAGTCACCAGATAAAATCTGTGCTTTTTCTTGCGGGTTATTAGCAATAGCGTCTGCATATTTTTGAGCAAATTTCTTTAAGCTAGAATAACCTTTAAGGCCTTTTTCAAAGTCACCTTTGTACCATTTAAAAATAGAAGAATGTTCCCATGTTTTCTTTGAAGAGTTAAAACCGTTTCGGCTTGTGTCTTTCAAGAAATTAACAGTTGCTTTTTCTAACTCTGTTTCTAGGTTGCTGGCAGTAAAGGCTTTGTTTAATAAAGCGGGGCAGCCAATAGAAGCACAGTTTACGGCAAAATGTATTCTTGGGTCGTCAAACTTTTTTGCTTTACCTACATAGCCTTTTTGTCCACGGATATAGCCATGCTCAATATCGTTTAATGAAGTGGGCTGGCCAAAAAGTGTAATTATTTTTTGGTCCCATGGGCCTGTTAAGCCTTTTCTTAATTGCTTGATAGATTTAATTTTTCCATACTTTGTTTTTATTAACTGTAGAGTCACAGCATTATAAAGATTGATAAAGTAAGCGAGGCGTTGGTCTTTACTAAAAACAGAAAAAACTTGAACCTTGCTTAAAGATGTTAGGTCGTTAACATATTTATTAAGTGAAGCGTTATTAATGCCAGCATAATTAACAATACTTTTTTGCCCACTATTTTTCATAACAACGTTAGCTGATAAAAGTTTATTTAAGGCTGCATGACTATGGTCTATTTTAGAAGATCCAGTTTTACTGGCTTTACTTCTAATGGCTGTTTGTGTTGGTGCCCCAGCAGTGGCTTCTTTTCCCTGCATTCTTTTGTGAAGATTTTGTCGTGAGTCATTAACCATTGCTGGTTGAGAAAGGCTAGACCTGTTAACAACACCAGACCCACCGGTAGCTGAGCCGCCGCCAGCACTTCCGCCGCCGCCTCCACCAGAAGAGCCGCCGCCCCCACCAGATGCTAGTGCAAATACTGAAATACAGTTGATAAGTATAAATATAATTTTATTCATAGTGAGTTCCTTTTTTATTTTGTTGTACTGACTATTGGTGAAGCCAGTACGATAGAAGTTACATTATATAATATTTAAAATTTATAAACAGTACTTAAGCTTAGAATGTCCTGCTTAAAGGATGAGCCCGGTACTGAATAGTTAGAGTCTACATCTGTAGAAGTATAGCTTAAGTCGAGGTCGACTTTTTTATTAACCTGCAAGGCAATGCCTAGCCCAAAACCAGTAGTGTCTTCTTCGCGTAAATCTTGAATAGCCACATTTGTTGGGTCGGTAATGAAGTTGCTATACTCTTTTGTTGAAAATGAAAAGTTAGCTTTTAGGCTTAATTTCATGTCACCTTCGCTATGCACGGGCACTTCGCCTGTAACACTAAAACCCAATACATCAGCATCTTCTGCTCCAAAGATAAGATCTTTTTCTCTGATAAAAATAGTGCTTCCAGTAACCTTATATTGGCCTTTTTTATCATATGAAATATTAGCTTCTATACCACGGTGTAATTCCTCTAGTGCGGGGTTTGTGGCCTGAGTTATGCCCTCAGTGTTTCTTGCAGGTCTATCCTCATAATTTCTTCTAGAGTAATATGGAGTTACATTAAGCTCTATTTCTTCTGATAAATTAAAGCTAAACTTTATAGAGAAGTCTTGCTGTGCATGTGTATCTTCATATTCTGCACCAAACTCGTCATTAGTTAGGGTTGAAGACTTATTGATCAGGTCACTGATATTAAAAATAACAGAGCCCCAAGTATCTAAATAAGCATAAGAGAGTACGCCATTTAATGCTTTAGATTTTAGTGGGCGGCCATCTGCATCAAGCGGTGGAAGGCTTGGGTTAAGAATAAGATCATTAAAGCTAAGTTGTCTAGAGTTATTGATAGTGTAGCCAAGTGAAAGGCCTGCTTCGTGATGTTTTCCAAAAGTTTTAGATAGGCCTGCTTCATAAATTTGTGAAAAGCTTTTTGCTCCGTTAGAGACAATATCTTCTCTAAAATCTTTAAAGCTAAGGGCCGCGGCACCAAAAAGCCAAAAGCCATTACCAAGATTATATTCTAGTCCCAATTCTGGCTTAATAGAATAAGAGAGTGAAGATTCTTCTGCCGACTCAATGTTTGAGAGAGGGTTACTTTCTGAGCCTACGTTTGTCGTTACTTTAAATGAGGCGGGCTTGCTTTGCGCGAAAGCAAAAGTCCCTGCCAGTAGGATGGGTAGTGATATAGATAGTATCGTTTTCATATTGTACTCCTATTTTATAATTTTTCGTTAATAGACCAGTTAAAAGTATTCTCATCGATAAACCAGAGTTCATCGTCATTACTTAAAAGTTCTTCTTTTTTAAACTCTAGGCCGTCTTCATCTAATTGCTCTTGGTCCAAAAAGAAAACAATGGCATTAAGTGCAGACTCTAGGCCAGTTGTATTGTCGGCATTAAAGTAAGCTTCTTTAGACATAATGTATGTCGGGATAAGGAGCTCGCCACCCTCTCCTTCGCCAAAGGAATCAATGCCAACAATATTTCTATTGTTAACATAGCTGCTAGCTAAGTTTGTAAGTTTGCTATCTAAGCTGTCGCCAGTTAAAAGTTGTCCGGTTGGAGCTGGGCAACCTAGCGCCGGACAGCTTGTTGCAAAAAGGACTCTTGAGTCGCTAAAAGGAATAAGTAATTTATTTTCAATATCACTTAATGTTTTTATTTTACCAGCAATATTAAATTCGAAGGCGTTAAGAACGCTTTCCCCAAGGCCACCGATATTGGCAACACTTTTAACGGGCTTATTGTTAAAGTTAATAAGTTGTTCGTAGCTAGAAAGAGGGATGCTTAAGGCAAATGTATTATAAGCATTAATGATAAAAGCTTTTTGGTTATCACTCTCAAAGCTTTCTAGTTTTGCATTCCTAATGCCCGACATCATATTACAAAGGCTTGTGAGGTCTCTTTTGTTTTTTCTCCATTTAAAATAAGAAACAAGGCCGTCGCCTTTAATATGCTTTTTTAAAGTTTTATTAAAGCTAGTAACAAGGGCTTCGTTATACTCTTGGCTTTCGTTAAAGCTAACTCCTTCAAAAGGACAAACTTCAGAGAGGTCTGTTTTTGGTAAGCTGCCGACAGAGGCTGTTGTTGCCGCTTGTTCATTTGTAAACTGTTTTCCCTGGTCAGAAGGCGAGCAGGCGAAGGCTAGTGCTGCGGATAAAATAATAACCAAATTTTTCATAGAAATCTCCCTTTGTTATTTTAATTTTATACTAGAGTTTTATGAGTTATAAAAAGGTAGATTTACTAAAAAGCAGGTTTAATAAGTCTAATGGCTGCGATAATATGTTTAAAAAGCTTAAGTGGGTTTTGATAGAGAAAGGTGCTTTAGAGTGAAGAATATACATGCTTTAGTAGGAGTACTATTTTTATCTTTTACAGGGTTATATCTAGGAATTAAGAGTGAACCTTCATCATTTGCGGCCATAGTCTGCTTGTTTTTTACACAATCTTTTTTGCTCTTCTTATTTTTTAAGACCAGTAAAAAAACATTAAGTTATAATTTTTGGATTATTGCTATTATTGCAAATATTATTGTCGCTTTTTCTGAGCCCATTTTCGAAGACGATTATTGGCGCTACCTCTGGGATGGTAAAATGATAGCGGCTGGTGTAAACCCTTATGTTTACGCGCCTGATGATAAAGCTTTAGATTCTTTACATACAGAGTATCGAGAAAAAATTAACTACCTTCATATTAAAACCATATACCCTCCTGTGGCTCAGTATGTCTTTTTTATAAATGTAAAAATATTTGGAGAATCTTTATTAGGTTTAAAATTTATTTTCATCTTCTTTCATCTTCTTACGGGCTTAATTGTTTATAAATGGCTTTTATTAAGGGGCATGCATCCAAAATGGTTGCTACTTTATTTGCTTCATCCTATGCCCTTAAAAGAGATTGCAAATTCTGCGCATGTAGACTCTGTGATGGTCTTTTTTTTAGTACTAGCAGCCTACTTAATAGATGCTGGGTTTAAAAAGAAAGTAAGTGAATTGGCGGCTTGGTTTGCTTTGGCATTAAGCGCGCTCACTAAGGTAATACCACTTATTTTAGTTCCTAGTTTTTTTATAAAATCAAAAAAGCCGATACAGGGCCTATTTGTTTTTACAGTAACACTAGTTTTATTGTCGGCCCCGTTCTTAAGTGCGGGCAAAGACTTTGTATCTGGCCTGGTGCCGTTTTCTAAATATTGGGTTACAAACGAAAGTTTATTTTATCCTATTTCTTATTTCGCCAATAAATTATTATTAGCTTTAAATTTAAGTCAGAGCCCAGAGTATTTTAGTTTTATTGATAAAGAGTACCCGGCGCGCCTTATTGTAGCGTTTATTTTTATAACGATAGTGGCCTATAGGTTTTTCTTGGGTCTTAGGACAAAATCAGTGGATATTGCTCATGAGTGCTTGTGGGTAATAGCATCTCTTTTGTTATTGGCGCCGACATTTAACCCATGGTATTCACTTTGGTTTTTACCGTTTGCAGTTATTAAAAAAAATATACCATTTATTATTTTGCCAGGCCTTACTGTTTTTTCTTACGCTTGGTATTGGGATAAATCCTTAATTTTAAGGTTTCAACTTTTAGAATACGGCTTGTTTTTTGCTATTCTTTTTTATTTTAATTTCTGGAAAACCAAGCGTACTTAAAGAAAGTATAAAGTATTTTGTAGCCTGCTTTAAAGCTGCCAGAAAGCGTGCCGCTAATTTTAGAGGTACCAATCCTTTTTCTATATCTCATAGAAACTTCGCTAGCCTTTAATTTTTTATTGGCTCCTTTTATTTGCATTTCCATGGTCCATCCGTAATTTGTGTCTTGCATTTGTAACAAGTCATAAGACTTTGCGCGAATAGCTCTGAAAGGGCCTAGGTCTGTATATTGGCAGCCTTTAAAAACATTTAAAAGAGTTGTGGCAAGCCAATTGCCAAAGCGAGCCTGCAAATAAAGAGAGCCCTTTTCGGCTTGGCCTAAATTTCTAGATCCAATGACAAAATCGAGGTTTTCAGTTTCCATTTTTTTAAGGAGTTTGTATATATCTTCGGGGTAGTCGCTGTAATCTCCATCTAAAAAAACATAAGTATCTACATTAAAGTTTTCCTTAACAAATTGAATTCCTGCCAAGCAGGCGCTGCCGTATCCAGGTCGCTCCTCAAAAACGGTGGAAAACCCCAAGTTCTTAATGACCTCTGAAGTCTTGTCAGTGCTATTGTTGTCTACCACAACAGTAGTCGCTTTAAATTCTGGTGGGATATCCTTTAACACAAGCCCAATGGACTCTTCTTCGTTAAAGGCGGGGATAACAATGGCAATATTAGAGTGGGTCACAGTGTGCGTTGAGCTGTTCTTGTTATGAGATCAATAATTTTAGAGTCTGTATTTCTACGGAAAACTAAAGAAAGTTTATGCTCTGATTTTTTAGCAATCTCTGCATTTTTTGGCCAAAGCTCTTTGAGCTCGTTAGGTACTCTGTAGGCTACACGTGATGGTAAAACGCCCAGCATAACACCTGAGGCGGCAAGACTTCTGATAGATTCAAAGCTGTCACTTGTTAAATGTTTGGATCTTTCTTCTGGAAATTGAGATATAAATTTTTTGTAGTAAAGCGGTACGCCATCGCTTGGTGTTGATAGCGTTGCAAGCCCAATATCAGGAGCTTGAGAAAGCTCATTAATATTAGCAAATTTATCAGCAGCAGCAAAAACCCCAAGGTAATCAGTAGCAAGGTCAACGACTTCTGTTTTAGAGGTTCCAACACCATTAATAACAAGAGCTAAATCTAAAGAGCCATTGTTAACAAGTTTTGATAATGAATCGCTTCTAGAGGTAATAATATCAAACTTTACATCAGGGTAAATAGTGTTGAAATTTTTAAATAGTGAAGGAAAAAAAGAAACAGCAATGCTTTCATAAGCCCCAATGCGAAGTTTACTCGTTAATGACATTTCTGGCTGGCTTAAGTAATCCAGTTCTCCGACAAGAGCTAAAGCATCCCTTATTTTTTTAAGGATAATTTTTCCGTTAGGAGTTACGCTGACAGAGCCTTTTTCGCGAATTAATAGTGATTGCTTGAAGTAGTCCTCTAAAGAGGTGAGGTTTTGTGACAGTGCTGACCTTGTTATGCCGGCATGTGAGGCCGCTTCAGCAAAGTTTCCGTATTTTTCTGTCAGGCAAAATAAATGCATTTTGTAAACTTGGTTATAAATCATAGTAATTAAATATCCTTATAGAGGTTTACTTATCATATATATTGTTAAGGTTCATTTTCTTTTCATAAAAAGCATTAGCTTTATGTCCTGAAAAATTAAAAACATAAAATATTTTTAAAATAAAATTTTTAAAGCTCTGTTTGATGGGGCCATTTTTTTCAAACCGTATGGCAGATGTAATTGTTTTGTGATTTAGGAGAATAGGCCTTTGTATTTTTTTTAATTTTTGGCTAAAGGCTGTGTCTTCAAAAATCGGTATCGTAGGCACGGGAGAGGGGTCATTATTAATAAAGCTTTTATGAAAAAAAATGCAGTGATCTAGATAAAAAATGCCCCCGAGCTTAGCCCTCACTTTATTGGAATACCAAGAGGTCCACTTATAGAATAGACCTTTATTATCAAAGCTATGAGTGAAGCCGCCCCAGAGGGCCTTGCTTGAGAGGCTTTGCAGGTCTTTGATGCTTGCTTTACTAATTAAGTTTCTTGGATGAACAAGTAAAACCATATCAAAAGAAGAAAGCTTTATGCCTGTATTTAGGCGATCAGCTCTGGTGTGGCCAGCGTTTAGTGCCGTTTTAAATTTAAATTTATTGATTATGTCTAGAGTGCCATCTGTGCTGCCACCATCAGCAAGAATAATTTCTATGCTGTCGATGCCGCTTAATAAATTGAGATTTTCTTCAAAATAAATATTACGCGCTTCGTTAAAGATAGGTACAATTACAGAAAGGCTCATCACTAGCTTTTCTTGTGAGTGGCTCACTTTGTCAAGAAAAGCATTCAGTTATAGATTTAAGACTCGAAAAAAACAGTTTGTTAGTTTTAGGTGATAAGTTTTCCTTAACTAAGGGTTCAGTAGATATTCTCTGGACGCTTTATGCTTGGCCGTGGGACAAAGTAATTAAGCAGCGCCTTTGGGGCTGTTGTCAAATTACACAAAGGGGAAATCATGAAGTTACTTACAGCCTTATTAACAGTATTATTTAGTTTCTCAGCATTTGCTGCTGACTTTTCAAATTTTCAAACAATTTTAGATAATCACTTAATAGACATAAGTAGCCCAGCTCAAGGTTATGCAACGGCCTTTAACTACGAAGACGCTGCTAACGATGATGAGGCTCTTGAGTTAATTGCAGAGCAAAAAGAAATTTTATCTAGTTTTGATATTTCTGAGTTAACAGATAAAGCAACAGCTACAGCTTTCTGGATTAATGTTTATAACTTTTCAATGATTGATTCTGTTCTTTCTAAGGGTACTGCTAGCGGTGAACTTATTGTAAACTCGGTAAGAAAAATTTCTAGAGTTTTTAAAAGAAAATCTATTAATATCGGCGGCGTAAGAATGAGTCTTGATGGCGTAGAAAAGGGTGTTCTTCTGGGTTCTGAGTATGAGGCTAAAGGCTGGAAAGACGCAAGAGTGCACTTTGCAGTTAACTGTGCCTCTGTGGGTTGCCCTCCATTAAGAACTAAAGTGTATAAGGCTGTTGAAACTGTGGATGGAGTTGAAAAAACTTTAGATTCTATTTTAGAAGAAGCTGTTGTAGCTGGCCTGGGTACTAAAAGGCATCTTAGAGTTCAAAATAATAAGCTTGTAGGTACGCAGCTTTTTGGTTGGTACTCTGGTGACTTTAAGGAATATGTAAATGAAGAGGGTGTTCGCTCAAATACAGTAAACGGATTTATTCTTAACTTTACCCAGGATGCGCAGCTTGTAAGCAAACTTAAGAGCTCAAGCAAACCTGGTAAAATTAATTATAACTGGGACCTAAACACTCCAGAAAACTTTATAAATGATGATTCTGCAAATTTAAATTAAGTTAAAAAAGAATAATATTTAAGAGCATTTAGTGACTATCGCTAAGTGCTTTTTTTTTAAAAAAAAGAAGAGCTTTTTCAACTAACGTACAGGTCTGTTGGATAGCTTTTAATCCTAAAGTAGTACAGAATAGATTAAACAAAAATTATAGCACCAATGAGGTAAAGCATGGGATCTGACGGGAATAAAAAAATAATAAAATCAAAACAGTCTTCAGGAGGTGGTTTTGGTAAAATCGCAGTAATAGCTCTTGTTGCTTTGGCAGCGGCTGCCTTTTTTAAAATGGGTCTTCATCATGAGTTAAGCTTTGAATCTATAAAAGAAAGACAGGCAGAATTCCAAGCTTTGTACGCACAAAAGCCAATGCTTGTAGCTTGCTCTTTCTTTTTACTTTATGTGGTTGTGGCTGCGTTATCATTGCCTGGAGCTGCACTACTCACATTATTGGGTGGAGCATTGTTTGGGCTTTATAAGGGCTTACTATTAGTTTCTTTCGCTAGTTCTATAGGGGCTACCCTTTCGTTCTTGGCCTCTAGGTTTTTATTCCAAGATTTTGTTAAAAATAAATTTTCAGAACAGTATAAAAAAATTAATGCTGGGATAGAAAAAGAAGGAGCCTTTTATCTATTTACTCTTCGTTTAATACCTGTGGTTCCATTTTTTGTAATTAACTTAGGTATGGGTCTTACTAAAATGAAAACAGTTGTTTTTTACTTAGTGAGCCAACTAGGTATGCTTGCTGGTACGGCTGCATTTGTAAATGCGGGTACTCAACTTTCGCAAATTGACTCTATGGCTGGAATTATAAGCCCTAAAGTCTTACTGTCATTTGCAATTCTTGGCGTGCTCCCACTTATTTTAAAATTCATTATTAATTCACGCCAGCAGAAAAAAGCTTATAAAGGTTTTAAAAAACCTAAAAAGTTTGATTATAACATGGTTGTTATTGGCGCTGGATCTGGTGGTCTTGTAACGGCTTATATTGCTGCAGCAGTTAAGGCTAAGGTAGCCCTCATAGAAAAGCATAAAATGGGTGGAGACTGCTTGAATACTGGTTGTGTTCCGAGCAAGGCGCTTATCCGCTCGGCTAAGTTTGCAAAAGATGTACAAGTTTCTAAAAAGTATGGCTTTAAATTAGCAGCACAAGAAAATGACTTTTCAGCCATTATGGAGCGTGTGCAGGGCGCAGTAAAAGCTATTGAGCCACATGATTCTGTTGAAAGATATTCAAGCTTGGGTGTTGAAGTCCTTCAGGGCCACCCGGCAAAAATGCTTTCTCCTTGGGAAGTAGAAGTAAATGGTAAAATTTTAACAACTAAAAATATTGTGATAGCTTCTGGCGCAAGGCCATTCATTCCGCCAATTCCAGGTTTAGACGCTGTTAAGCCTTTGCATTCAGACAATTTATGGGAAATTCGCGAGCAACCTAAAAGGTTATTAGTATTAGGCGGCGGGCCTATCGGAAGTGAAATGGCACAGAGTTTTGCAAGACTGGGCTGTGAAGTTACTCAGGTTGAAGCCAATGACAGAATCATGCGCATGGAAGATACGGATGTATCTGATCTTATTACAAAAAAATTCGAAGATGACGGAATTAAAGTTTTAACAAATCATAAAGCTAAAGAGTTTAAAATTGAGGGTGGAGTTAAAAAAGTTATTTGTGACTCTCCGAATGGCGATGTAACTATCGAGTTTGATGAAGTTCTTATGGCTATAGGCCGTCGTGCTAACGTAGATGGCTTTGGCCTTAAAGAAGTAGGCGTTGAATTAACTCCGCGTGGTACAGTAAAAGTTGATGAATACCTAAGGACAAACTTCCATAATATTTTTGCTGTTGGCGATGTGGCTGGGCCTTACCAGTTTACTCATACGGCTTCGCACCAAGCTTGGTATGCAGCAGTTAATGGCTTGTTTGGTAAATTTAAAAAATTTAAAGCCGACTATAGAGTGATTCCTTGGTGTACTTATGTAGACCCAGAAGTGGCTCGCGTAGGTATCAACGAGCAAGAAGCAGAAGCTCAAGGTATAGACTATGAAGTCACTAAATATGAAATGCATGAGCTTGATAGAGCAATTACTGACTCTGCAACAGATGGCTTTATTAAAGTGATTACGCCTCCAGGTAAAGATAAAATCTTGGGTGTAACTATTGTTGGCTCTCGTGCTGGTGATTTATTAGCAGAGTATGTTTTAGCTATGAAATACAATCTTGGTCTTAATAAGATCTTGGGTACAATTCATACCTATCCTACTTATGCTGAGGCTAATAAATATGTAGCTGGTAACTGGAAGCGTGCTAATAAGCCAGATAAGTTATTGGGCTATGTAGAAAAGCTTCATAAGTTTATGAGATAATTTTTAGCTATCTTAAAGTAAGTAAAAGGCCCCTAAGTCGATTAGGGGCCTTTTTTATTTGATCGTAGTAAGGATTTCACACGCTTGGGCTATCGCTTTGTGTAATTAGTTTACTCGTCGATCTAATTATTTAATTTTGTACGTATAAGGCTTATTTTATTGCTGAGGTATTTATGAAACTATTATCTTCTTTTTTAACAGCTTATCTTTTTGTCTTTGAAGTGTCGGCTTCAATAAGAGTAGTTCACTACAATATTAAGGAGCTTGATTCTGTAAAGTTAAACAAACCAGCGCCGCAAGTTGATTATGCAGTTAAAATCCTAAAAAAGTTATCCCCAGATATTTTATCTATCAATGAAATTCAGTTTGATATCCCGGGAGTACCTTCAAAAAGTTATAGCTCTTTGGGGCAAAACATTAAAAGTCTTACAGATAAAATAGAAATGCCTTTAAAGTCCACTTCCTTTTTTCCGGCTAATACTGGGATGAATGCAAAGCCTAGTTTAATTGATGAGACCTATGATAGGCGTTTAGATAGAAAAGATTTTGGCAAATACGCAGACCTTGTTAACTTTGGATTGTTTCCCGCCCAGTACTCTTCGGCTGGTGCCTTTAATTATAGAAAAATAAATGAAGTTATTGTTTCTGGTCTTAAGTGGAAGGATTTTAATCCTAATATTAATTTATCGTTATACGCTGACTCTGAGGGTAATCCTTTGCCGCAAGATATGGAGCTTTTTGACAAAAGTTTTTCAGATATAACACTGAGTATTAATGGTAAGCCTGTTCATATTATTTTGCTGCATACGGTGCCAGCTTTCGGCTTTGGTAATAAGAAGACTCCAAACTTAGTGCGCAATCGTGATCAGTTAAAATTTTTAGAATGGTACCTGACTGGTGAAAGTAGTTACAGGTCTAAAGATTTAAGTGTGAAGCCTTTAAAGGACAGTGATAGTTTTATTGCCATGGGGGATTGGAATGTATCGCGCTCTGCTAAAAAAGTAGGGAGTGATGTTATTGT
>JALZUS010000009.1 GCA_023299885.1 Bdellovibrionales bacterium
GATTGGACAAACGAGCAGTTAAAAGAAAAAATGTTTCGTTTATCAAAAGCTATACTTCAAAAAAACAATGGTATGGGCCCAGATATTTTAGTGATGTCTGAAGTCGAAAACATCCATGTGCTTGAGCAACTTAATTCTGATTACTTAAGGCAGGCTGGATACAGAGAGCCTGTATTAATTGAAGGGCCAGATAAGCGTGGTATTGATGTAGCAATTTTAAGCCGCTTCCAGTTAGTAGATAAGCCTTTGCTTTCAGACGCTGACCTTTCTGATAATCATATAAGAGTTGATGAGGTAAGATACGGGCATAATGCAAAACTTCACGAGCTTAAGTTTGTAGAAGGTCTTTATGATTTACCAGCTAAAGAAGTAAGGCCTACGCGCGGTATCCTTGAGGCGAGCTTTAAGTTGCCGCACAATGAAGAGCTAACAGTGCTTGCAGTGCATTTTCCTTCACAGGGGCATCCTCTGGGCTCTAGAAGGCAAGCGATGGACAAAGTTAATAGCATATTAGCCTCTAAGCCAGCTTCAGAAAAAGTAATTACTGCGGGCGACTTTAACATTACTTCTTTAGAACAAAGAGAAAATAACTTTTATTCTGAATGGGCTTCTCAGTGGGATATCTCTCATAAAGTAGGGTGCGGGGAGTGTGAAGGTACTTACTACTATCACAGAAAAACTCAGTGGTCTTTTTTAGATGTAATTATGTTTAGCCAAAATTTACGTTCGGGGAGCATGACTTATGATGCAAGCTCTGTTGAAGTGCCTCATGCATCTACTTTTCAGGTAAACCGCTTTGGGTCTCCATCACGTTTTAATAGTGGTAAATATCCTGATGGTGTTTCTGACCATTGGCCTATTTATGCAGAGCTAAAAATAGCCAATTAAACTAAGTAGTTTTTAGGTATAAAAAAAGCGAGTTTTGCGACTCGCTTTTTTATTTTTAATAATTTAAAAAGATTATGATTTTGCAACCCAGCTGTTGCAGCAGTAAGATTTTTTTACAATCTTATTTTTAAAAGCAACAAAGAGTTTGCATTCGCCACAGTCGCTGCCTTCGCTAGCTACATAGTATTGGCAGTTACCACAGTTTCCTACGGGTTTAGATGTAGAGCACTTTGCTACCTTTGCCGCATCATCATACTTAAATACATTGGTCATCATGCTGACTAACTGTTTATCGTCTTTGTCTTTGCCACTGATATCGATAGCTTTAGAGCAAGTTTCGTCTGCCTTTACGATAGATGAAACTCCAAAAACTCCTACAGCCCCGAGGGTAGCTGTTGTTTTATTAAAAAAAGACCTTCTGTTAAATTTCTTCATTAGGAACCCCTTATTATTGGTTTATTGTTTAAATATATCCTAAATGAAAACTAAGTGATAATGAAGTTTTATTTTGCCTGAACTGGTAATAAGCAGAGCCTCAAAGATTAAATATATACCTCATGTAACATAATATAACTTATCTAAAATATTTATGTATAAAACCTTGGCTCTTTTGAGGTCTATATATCACTACTTTTTTAGATTAATCCCATATGATCCGATAATATAGAGTCTATGAAAACAATTAAAATCATTCTTATTTTTGCGGCTATGGCCTTAGTTTCTACCCTTTATACTAACTGTGATAGCGAATTATCTGGCCTAACAAAGCCATCTGTTTTTGGAGAGCTTCCTGACACAGAGGTTTGTCAAAACTTAACCGTAGAGCAATCAGCTATTTACCAAGCTAGTACAAACTTAATTCCAGCATCATTAGGCCTATTTCAAGCTTCAAGTGTAAAATCGGCAGAAAGCTTAACTGGCGAAATGGCCATACAGATAGATAATGAATGTTTGCAAGAGCACTTAAGTGAATTTAAAGGCAGCACTTCAAAGCTAGTAAAGCGCTTTAGTAAAAAAATGAAACGTCAGGCCCACACTATTAACTTCAGTAAAGCTTCTAAAAAAGAAAAAAAACTATTTAATAAGATAAGGTCTTTAGGTTGTATTCAGTCTGTGGCTAAAAACCAAGAGTACAAATTAAGTTCAGTGGCCTCTACTTTTAATGATACTCGAGTACCTTTTCAAAACTATTTAGACTCTATTAATTATGTAGAGGGTTATGAAGGCTTTTTAAATACAACCCAAGGTATTCAACCTGATGATAAAAAAATTGTTGTGGCAGTTTTAGATGGAGGGTTGCACACAACTCACTCTGAATTTACTGGGCAGCTTTGGGCTAATAGTAATGGTGAGAATGGTATTAATATCCCAGGATTATCTACCTCAGAGGAGTCTGATATTAGTGATATCTCCCCTGATTCTCATGGTACGCATATTTCTGGTATGATAGCTGCTCTTCAAAATAACTCTAGTGGTATTGTTGGCGTAGCAGATGGTGCCGTAGAAATAATGACAGTTAAAGTATTTAGACCAGATGGAGAAGGCGATGTTACAGCCTCTACGAGTAGTGTTATTGATGGTATTGAATGGGCTGTTAATAATGGAGCCAATATAATTAACTTAAGTTTAAGCGCTGAAGTTTCTGGTGGTAATACAGACCCATTATTTGAAAATGCTATTGCCAATGCAGTTAACCAAGGCGTTCTTGTTATTGTAGCCGCTGGTAATGGGGTTCCTGCCGGAAGACGCATTACTGAAACAGGTTTTGGCATTATCCCCGCTCGTTACGGTGGTAATTACCAAGGTATCTTATCGGTAGGATCTTATGATGTTGTGGATGATGGCCTGAGTTTCTTTAGCCACTATAGTACTCAACATATAGAAATATCGGCGCCAGGAGCTTTTGATGAAAACACAGGTCTTTTATCAACAGTTAAGCCTAGTAATAGCGGTATAGAGCAGTACAAACAACTTTCAGGCACCTCACAGTCGGCTCCTCTAGTGGCAGCCGGTGCTGCTTTATTTATGTCTTTGTTTCAAAAGTATTATGGAGTTTTACCAAGTCCTGCAATTACGGAAATGGCTTTAGTGAATTCTTCTGTTAAAGATGTAGGCCTTTCATCATTTTTTAAAGACGGTGCACGATTAGATGTAGGAGAGCTTTTTAATTATTCAGTGAATAACTTCTCTCAAATTGCAGAAGCTTACGGGGTAGATTCAAGTGGGTTATGCTTTTAATAAAAGCTTATTAGCGATTGCGATTGAATTACAATCTTATTAGTAAAAGTACTATATTCTTTTGCAATGCTAGTTTTAAGGCCCTCTAGATTGGCGGCTTCAACAAAAGTTTGATTTAAGTTTCGGGTAGTTTTTAAAATAGACGATTTATTCTCATTAAATTTCTCTTCACTTATATACAAATCAACAGCGAGGTTTTCGCCAGTAAAAGCTGGGCCAGTCTCCCCGGCCTCTTTATATCCTACTGAAATATTTTGTCTAAAAATAAGTGTCATGCTTTAAGCCTTATGATTTTATTAAAGAAAATACAGGCGTATTGAGTTTATCTATACCTTTTAAGAAGCTCACCTCAATAACAAAAAGGGTTTTTATTACCTTAGCTCCTGTCATTTTACATAAGGCTTCGGCGGCCTGTGCGGTGCCTCCTGTTGCAAGCACATCATCAACCAAAATAGCCTTTGAGTCGCTGCTTAGGTCATCCTTGTGGATCTGTAGTTCATCCTGGCCATATTCTAAATCATATTTATAGCTGTATATGGGCCTGGGCAATTTGCCTGGCTTTCTTATGAGAACTAATGGCTTATTAAGCTTTAATGCAATAGCTGAAGCCAGTATGAAGCCCCGGCTTTCTATGCCGACAATATGTGAAGCCTCTTTAGGTATTTTTTGAGTTAGCTGGTCTATTAAAAAAGCAAAAGCCTTTGGATCACTAAAACTAGAAGTGAGGTCTTTAAATAAAATGCCAGGCTTGGGGAAGTCTGGCACATCTGTAATAGTTGATTTAAAAGCTTCTAAATTCATCGTTTAAGCTTTTCAAATCCATACTCTATGGCTTTGTCTAAGTCCGCTTCTGAAATTTCGTAAATATTGATATAGCCAGTGTGATTACCGCAAACAGTGGCTCTCATTTTACCATCATGTTTTCGTTCTTTTGCTATAACTTTAATATCATTAAGCTGTTTAGACATCTCATCCAATGTAAACCCTGTGTCTGCATGGCATTGCAAGCTGCCATCTTTCTTATAAACTTTTATAGTTTTTGCCATAGGGGCCTCAGTCTTTATATCTGTTGATTTATTATCAATGGGCTTTGATGAAAAAGCTGTGCAAAATACAAACAAAGCCGGCAGTAGTATAATTAAAAAATTGTTTGTTTGTTTCATAATTCTACCAACTCAATTCTTTTTCTTTTTTAACTTTTAAAGAGTATATTTTTGCGCTTTTAGATGCTGCAAAAATATTAGATTCTTCATCAATAATAAGGTCAGCAATTATGCCTAATCCTGTAGAATATTTACTATAAGATTTATCGCTAAGGTTTAAGTTTACAATAGATCCTTGGGTTTCTGTAAAAAGAAGATGGTCATCATTAATAACAGGTTTTGTAGTAACACCTTTTTTTGTTTTATAAAGGCTAACTACTTCTTTCCCTGTTTTTTTATTAGCAGATAAGACCTCGCCTTTGTCATTAGAAAAGTAAATTCGATCACCTTTAATGCTAGCTCCATAGCCTCCGCCTGCTTCTGTAGACCACAAAGTTTTTCCGTTAGTGGCGTTTAGGGCATAAAGGTTTCCATCATAACTATTTATATAAAGGCTTCCTTCACTTAATAATGGAGTAGCATCTAAATCATTTAATTTTATGTTTTTATTAAGCTGTGTTTTCCAAGCGACAAGCCCATCAGATTTTTTTATAGCAATTAAATAGCCATCACTAGTTCCGACAAATGCGAAGTTGTTGTTAGTGACTGGCTGTGTTCCGCCTAGCATATTAATAGCATTACTTTCTGAGCGATGTGTATAGGTCCACGCTTTTGAGCCATCTTTTTTGTTGATCGCGTATAGCTGGTCCTTATATGTAAAGACATAAAGTATGTCAGAATCAATATTAGAATGAGGCATGCTTTGGTGATTAAAAGCTACAGACCAGTTTGTCTCACCTGAAGTTAGCTTTACAGAATACAGCTTACCTTGAGTCGATACATAATAAGCATTTTCTGAATCCACTGAAAGCCCGCTCGCCCCGCCTTTATGATGATTAGACCAAACTAGTTTGCCAGTTTTTTTATTGTAAGCATTCACAGAGTTAGTTGTGTTTGCATAGACAACAATTGGGCCGGCAGAAACAACAGAAGATAAAGAACCGGATACATCTAAGCTGGCTCCTCTATCTAAAACCATTTTTTGAGTATTATTAGACCAGCCTAACTTTAAAGGCACAGAATTATTTGTGCTTAAGCTGGCGCATGCTGATAAAAAACAAATGCTTGTAGCTAAGAGTAATTTCATTATTGAGAGAACTCATACCAGTTAGTAAAAGAATTAGCCGTATCAGCAGATGCTGTTTTAGGGTGATCTTTTAATAGTTTATCAAAAACTTTCTTAGCGTCTTCTTTTTTATCTAATTTAACTAAAGCTAAGCCTTTGTTTTCCAAGGCTTGCGGAAAAAGGTAGCTTAGTTTCTTTGAGCTTAAAACTTTATCAAAAGAGCTAATGGCTGTGTCATAATTGCCTGCATCCATTTCAGTTACAGCTAGTTGGTATTGAGCTAAACCTTTTAAAAGTTGTGATTTAGAATTAGCTTTTAAAGTGTCTTCTAGTGATTTTTTAGCTTCTGCTATTTTTCCACCCTGGCTATAAATACTTGCAAGGTTAAGGCTGGCATAGGCTGCTGGCATTCCTTTGCTTGTTGAAGCTACTTTGTTGTAGCCAGCAATAATATCTTTATATTTTGTTTCCCACTCAGCGGCATCGACTTCTTTTTTAGGTTCAGTGAGTTGTTGAAAATAATTTGTCTGCCTTTCAGCATCAATGATCTTTTGATGAGCTTTAGTTACAGGAAACAATGAAGCCGCTGCTTTATCTAACTTTTTATCGTTCATAGAGCTGAAACCTACCCAAACAAGTCCTAAAACGACAAAAGCCACAAAAAGCTTAAAAAACATTGAACCTTTTGATTCTAAAAATTTCCCAAACTTTTCCATGTTTTGCATAAAAGCTTCTGCTTCTTTTGCTGCTGGATCTATTTTTTTATTTTTTGCCATTCTACTAATTCCTTTGTCTATTAATTCTTAATATATCCTAGGCCTGTATGTTTGCCTAAATATTTATTTCTGTCTTGATGTCATCTCTTTAAGTGTAGAAAAGGGGCGCGAAGTCCTACCGTGGTGGTGAGTTCTTAGTTTGCCAATCATACTTATTCTTTTTTCAGCCATTTTATTGGCTGCTATATGAGTAGCTACTCCCTCTTCTTCAGCAATCTTATAAACATGCATAAGGTTGTCGTAAACTTGTACGGTTTTATCAAAAGCTCTATCTGAAGAATAGCCTTCAAGCTCAACAAAAACATTCATAAGCCCACCAGCATTAATAACATAATCAGGAGCGTATAAAATATTAAGCTCTCTTAAGGCGTCACCATGTCTAGACTCAGCCAATTGGTTGTTAGCGCCGCCCGCAACCACGCTACACTTTAAGCCTTCTATGCTTTTGTCATTAATGGCTGCGCCTAGCGCACAAGGAGCAAATACATCACAATCTGCTGTCATGATTTTATCTGGGTCCATAGTTTTTGCATTATACTTATCAGCCATTAATTTCACTTTATCTTTATCGATATCAGCAACAATAAGTTCAGCACCTTCTTTATGTAAAAATTCACAAAGATGTGAGCCTACATTGCCAAGGCCTTGAACCGCTACTTTTAAACCTTTAACAGAGTCCACGCCTAATCTTTGTTTTACAGAAGCCTTAACTCCCATAAAGGTTCCGTGGGCTGTGTAGGGGCTTGGGTCTCCAGAGCCACCAAAAGCTTTTGGTATGCCTGTCACATAAGGCGTTTCCATGAAAATATATTCCATGTCATTCACTGTAGTTCCAACATCTTCTGCTGTAATATAGCGTCCGTTTAAAGAGTTGATAAAAGTTCCGAAGGCTCTGAAAAGTCCTTCTGTTTTTTGAGTTTTAGGATCACCAATAATAACAGCTTTACCGCCACCTAAGTTAAGGCCAGCTGCAGATGCTTTATAAGTCATTCCTTTTGAAAGTCTTAAAACATCAATAAGTGCTTCTTCTTCTGTTTTGTAGTTCCACATTCTTGTGCCACCAAGTGCCGGACCCAATGATGTGTTGTGAATTCCAATTATAGCTTTTAAGCCAGTGTCTTTATCTCTGCAAAAAACAACCTGCTCATGCTCTCCATATTTATCTATAAGCTCAAATGACATGCTTACTCCGCTTTCGTAGATGGCCTAGTGGGCCATTATTCTTTTTGTTTAGTAAGCTTAAAGTAGGCCCTATAAAGGAGCAAGCTCTAAAAAGAGGGCTTGCTCTGTTATTGCACAAAGTTTGTGCTTGAAAGGTTTTTTAATATTTTTGATTGTTTAAATTAGTAGCTTTAAGTCTTAAAATTCAACTTAAAGAGCTAAAAGGCCGTCTATGCTTTTAGCCATATCATAAACCTGTAATACGGCATCAGCAGACTCCATAACAAGTGAAACAGTAAAGCTTATATACTTCCCTTTTTTAGAAAAATTAAGCTTTAGATTCTCGTAAGGAAACAGGCTTCTGACTTCATTTTCTTTTTCATGAGGAACTATGAATTTAAAAGTGTATTCTGTGGGCCATTTGTAGGTGTGGTCGAGTAAAGCTTTTGCTTTGTCTACATTTTCTTGATCAGTATCTTTTGATTTATCTTTACTCATTATTAGGACCGTACTTCTTGTTGATTTACATATACTTTTTTCAATACTACATCAGAAAAGCTCTATTGTCCTCTTAATGTAAAAAAGTGCTTGAAATAATATCAAAATACGACAACTTTAGAGGCTAAAGAGGCCCAAATCATGAAGAGTAAATATATTATTGGCTTATTAGTTTTAGGCTTAGTGGCCATTATAGTTTATGGGTTGGTGTAACATGTCTTTTTTACCTAAAAATCAAAACAAAATTAACTTAGAAGAGCTTCATAATGATGGGCAAGATTTCGCCTTTACTCTTGAAGACAGCGGCCTCGCTGAAAGCTTAAAAGACTTAGATATTAAGAGTTTAGAGTGCAACTTTAACCTTATGCCTGCAGGTGATTTATACACTTTAACCGGGCAAATTAAATTTGAACCTAATTTGATCTGTTCTAAATGTGCTTTTGGGTTTTCAAAGCCAATAACAGAAAGCATGAACGAGCTTTTTTATATAAAGACAGATGATTTACAAAAATCAGATAAGCGCAAAAAATCAGATTCTATTACTGGTAATGATATCTTTTGCAATGAACTGAATTCAAAATATTTGATCGTTTCTGAGTGGATTAGAGAGATTGTTGTTTCTGCAACCCCCTACTCTTCTACAGGAAAAGAAAACTGTGATGACACTTGTGATAACTATCAAAAAGCAGTTAAAGAGGGCCTGTTTACCCCTGAGTCTGAGGCCAAAGCTGCAAATAATCCTTTTGCTGCTTTAGAGGGCTTAAAAAATAAGCTGAATTAGTAGCTTTTGTCTCTATACTACTTATTTTTTTGATTTGAGATCTATTTTTTTACTTGCAACTGTTAGCCTGAAAAGGCATTATTCTTCTTTTAATGAAGAGGTAATTTATGGCAAGTCCTAAAAGTAGAATTTCAAGATCTCGTCGCGGTATGCGTCGTTCACATAGTGCTCTAGAGGTAAAAGAGACACGCAAGTGTCCAACAACTGGTGAGATTCATCAGCCACATAAAGCTTTTAAAGCCTCTGACGGAGCTATTTACTACAAAGGTAAGCAAATTACACACTCTAAGTATTAAGCTTAGAGTGCAACAAACAGCTCTAAGTATTAAGCTTCTAAAGCTTTTTTAAATATAAAACCTTGCTTAAATGCAGGGTTTTTTTATGCCTAAAACTAGGCCTATTTGCTTGCTTCTCAAATATAACTATTAAAAAATAGAAGAAACCAATCATTGGAGAGCGCTATGAGTGTCCAACTTTATAAATCAAAAATATTAGGAACAGGTTCTTATTTGCCCGAAGGTTTAATTACCAACGAGTACTTAGAAAGTATTGTAGATACTAACGATCAATGGATTACAGAACGCACAGGAATTAAAGTAAGGCATAAGGCTGCACCTGGCGAACTCACTTCAGACATGGCTGCTATTGCATGTAAAAATGCTATGGAAATGGCTGGAGTAACTCCTGATGAAATTGACCATATTCTTTTTGCGACAGTGACTCCCGATATGTTTATGCCTAACTGTGCCTGTATTTTACAGCAAAAAATAGGCGTTAAAAGAGGTATGGCTGTAGATTTATCAGCGGCCTGCACAGGTTTTGTTTATGGTTTATCAATGGCTGATCAATTTATTAAAACTGGTGCGGCTAATAAAATTTTAGTTGTTGGCGCAGAAATACTTCATCAGCGTGTGGATTACGAAGACAGAGGTACATGTATTTTATTTGGTGACGGCGCTGGGGCTGCAGTTGTGGGTAGGAATACTGACAATGATGATGCCGATATTTTTGGCCATCACCTTATGGCTGATGGCAGTTTAGGCGAATTACTTTATATGCCTGCTGGTGGGTCTCAAGAGCCTATAACAGCTGAGTCTATAGCCAATAAGACAGATAAAATAAAAATGAATGGCCGCGAGATATTTAAAAGTGCCGTTAGGGCCATGAGCAACTGTTCTAAAGAAGTGCTTGCTCAAACAAATATTGATCCTGAAAATATCGATTGGGTGATTCCACATCAAGCTAATAAAAGAATTATTGAGGCTGTGGCTAATCGCTTTGGTATCTCTATGGACAAAGTAGTTGTTGAAATTGAAGATATGGGAAATATTAGCTCAGCGACAATTCCGGTAGCTTTAGATAGAGCCGTTAGAGATGGTCGAATTAAGCGTGGACAAAACTTATTATTAACAGCTTTTGGTGGCGGCCTTACAAGTGGCAGCTTGGTAATGAAGTACTAATTATTGATTGAAATATGAGGAGTCATATTGTGGATTGTATCGGGTTATTTCCAGGGCAAGGAAGTCAGCATGTAGGAATGGGAAAGTTTTTATATGAAAACTTTGAACCCGCCAAGCATGTTTTTGAAGAAGCTTCTGACTCTATAAGTGTTGATTTAAAAAAACTTTGTTTTGAAGGTGATGAAAAAGTCTTGGCCTTAACGGAAAACACACAGCCAGCTTTAGTCACTGTGTCTATGGCTGTATGGCGTGTACTTAATGCTGAGTGTGAGCTTCCAATAAAATTTTTGGCAGGCCATTCTGTGGGCGAATACTCTGCTTTAGCTGCTTCAGGAGTGATGTCTTTAGCTGAAGCTGTTAGCAGTGTAAAAAAACGTGGACAGCTTATGCAGTCGGCTGTGCCAGTAGGCGAAGGTGGGATGCTTGCTGTTTTAGGTTTAACAGAGCCTCAGGTTTTATTTTTATGTGATGCTGTCCGTAAAAAGACAAATGCAGTTTTAGAGCCTGCAAACTTTAATTCTCCTGGGCAAATTGTTATTAGTGGTGCTTCTGATGCTATTACTTATGCTGTTGAAAATACAAATAAAGAAATGTTTGGTGCAGAGGCACCTAGGCGTTTAAAGCTAATTCCTCTGAATGTGTCAGCACCTTTTCATTGCTCTATGATGTTGCCGGCTCAAGAAAAATTAGAAGAGCATCTTAATAGTATTGCGTTTAAAACCCCTAAAAAACCTATTATTCAAAATGTTGCAGCAGCCCCTGTGTCTGGTGTAGAAGAAATTAAAAAAAATATTATAAAGCAATTAGCCTCCCCTGTTTTATGGGAGCAAAGTTTAAAAAGCATTACAGATCCAGCTCAATATAAGTTTTTAGAATTAGGCTCAGGTAAAGTTTTATCTGGATTGACTAAAAAAACTTTGGGAGCAGAGATTAACTCATTTAATTTTAATACAATAGACGAACTAAAAACCTTTATAGAAACAATATAGGAATCAAATGGACTTAAAAGGAAAGAAAATAATAGTAACAGGTGGAAGCCGTGGCATAGGCGCAGCTCTTTCAAAAGTTTTAGCAAGCTATGGAGCAAGTGTGGCCCTTACTTATTCTAGCAGCAAAGAAAAAGCTCAAACTGTTTTAGAAAGCCTTTCTGGCGAAGGCCATTTATGTCTACAGCTTGATATATCTAATGAAGAATCTATAGATAAGTTTTTTTCTGAAATTAAAAAAACTTGGGGTCAAATAGATGGCCTCGTTAATAATGCAGGTATTACCAGAGACCAGCTATTGTTGAGATTAAAAACTGAAGATTTCGATGCTGTTATAAACACCAACTTACGTGGTACTTTTTTATGCACTAAACTTGCTGTTAAAATGATGTTGAAGGCAAGGTCTGGATCTATAGTTTCAGTGACAAGTGTTATTGGGCAAAGAGGTAATTCTGGCCAGGCTAATTATGCTGCCAGCAAGGCAGGTATTGAGGCTTTTACTAAGTCTGTGGCTCAAGAAGTAGGCTCTAGAAATATACGTCTTAACTGTATTGCTCCTGGTTTTATAGAAACAGATATGACTGATATTATGGATGAAGCCACTAAAGCAGAATGGCTTAAGAATGTGCCTTTAAATAGACTTGGTGCCGGACAAGATATTGCTGATGCTACAGCTTTTTTGCTGTCAGATAAATCTACTTATGTAACAGGGCAGACTTTGTCCGTTAATGGTGGCTTACATATGTAGTCATTTTAAATGCATAGTTTAAAGGCACATATAACGCCCTGTTTACTATGTGTGTTTTATGCACTAAAAAATTAGCCACAACTGGCAATAAATGATGTAATTATGTTTTAAATTAATGAATTAAATTTGTTAGACGGAGGAAATATGTCTGAATTACAAACTAGAGTAACAAAAATTATTGAAGAGCAACTTGGTGTAGAAAACGATAGAGTTAAGCCTGAGGCTTCATTTATCGATGACTTAGGAGCTGATAGCTTAGATATCGTAGAGCTTGTTATGGCCATGGAAGAAGAGTTCGACATGGAAATCCCTGACGAAGAAGCTGAAAAGCTAAAAACAGTTAACGATGTTATGACTTACGTTAACTCTAAAAACGCATAGTATTAAATGTACGAATTTGTACGTAAACGCCCTGATCAGCGAAAAGTCGTTGTTACAGGGCTTTCTATTATTAGCCCTATAGGTAATGATCTAAAAACAGCATGGGATAATGCTGTTAATGGAAAGCCTGGCGTCGGAACTATTTCTAGTTTTGACATATCAAACACTGCAGTGAAAATTGCTGGTGAAGTTAAAGGTTTTGACCCATTACAATTTATTGAAAAAAA
This sequence comes from Bdellovibrionales bacterium, assembly GCA_023299885.1. GTDB lineage: Bacteria > Bdellovibrionota > Bdellovibrionia > Bdellovibrionales > UBA1609 > JALZUS01. The sequence goes on from JALZUS010000009.1 coordinate 12,413, forward strand.
AGAACTTAAAAAAATGGACCGTTTTGTCCAAATGTCTATCGCTTGTAGTGACATGGCAATTAAAGATTCTGGTTTAGATTTATCTGGTGATTTAGGTAATGAAATAGGTGCTTATATTGGTGTGGGCATAGGCGGCCTTCCTTATATTGAAGCCCAGCATAAGACATTTTTAGAAAAAGGCCCGCGTCGACTGTCCCCGTTTTTTATCCCATCAGTCATAACAAATATGGCTTCTGGTTTAGTAAGCATTCGCCATGGATTAAAAGGTCCAAACTTTTCTATTACGTCAGCTTGTGCTTCAGGCTCTCACTCTATTGGTGAGGCTGCAGAGCTTATAAGGCGTGGCCAAGCCAAAGCTATGATTGCTGGTGGTGCTGAGTCTTGTGTTTGCCCTATGGCTATTAATGGCTTTGCGGCTATGAAAGCTTTATCTACTAATAATGATAATCCAGAGCAAGCTAGCCGCCCTTGGGATGATGACAGAGATGGATTTGTTTTAGCTGAAGGCGCTGCCTTGTTAGTTTTAGAAGACTACGAGCATGCAGCACAGCGTGGCGCTAAAATTTATGGTGAAGTTAAGGGTTACGGAGCATCATCAGACGCTTATCATATTACAACACCATCACCTGCAGGAGCTGCCAGTGCTATTAATGCGGCAATTAAAGATGCAGAAATTAATGTAGAAGATATAGAATATGTTAATGCTCATGGGACAAGTACACCAGCTGGTGACCCTAATGAGTCTATGGTTTTAGAAGATGTATTTGGAGCTAGCGCAAAAAATCTTTGGGTGAGCTCTACAAAAAGTATGACGGGACATGGCCTTGGTGCTGCTGGTGCTATGGAATCTGTATTTAGCTTAATGGCTTTAAATACTGGGGTTGTCCCGCCAACAATTAACTTAGATAAACCAAGTGAAAACTGTATATTAGACTATGTACCTAAGGTGGCTCGTGAGAAAAATTTAACTCATGTGCTTAATAATAGTTTTGGTTTTGGTGGTACAAATTCATGTCTTATTTTTGGAAAGGTTTAGGCTGTTATGTCTGTAAAAATATTTAAAGTAGATAGTTTGCCAACAGGTTTTGAAGGTTTGTTAGCTGATGCCTCAAAAGAGGGTTTTAGTTTTTTAGATAAAATGAAAACGGCTTGGGAGTCTGGAAGCAATAAATTCAACAAACAAGGTGAGCTTTTTTTAGCGGCTTTTGTTGATGGTGAACTTGCTGGTGTTGGTGGGCGAAGTATAGACCCACATATAGAAAACGGTTTAGTCGGAAGAGTGAGGCACTTGTATGTGTCCCCTAGTTTCCGCAAGCAAGGTGTTGGCAAAGCTTTAGTCTCTGAAATTTTAAAAGAAGCTGAAGAGTTTTTTATGACTATGAGGTTAAGTACTGAAAATAGCGGCACTTCTGATTTCTGTAAAAAAGTAGGCTTTACAGAGGCCACAAAAGAACACCAAACCCACTTTATAGACTTAGATTAGTACGACAACGCACAGCTTCGCAAAAAGGTACCAGGCAGCTATCTGCGAAACGTTGCGTTAGATTCTTAGTTAGTTGCTAATGCAAAAAAAGCTGTGAGAAATCACAGCTTTTTTATTTTTGAGGTAGTTTTATTTTAGTTATTAAGTTGTCTATCAAATTTGGCAGGTGTGATAGAGTTAGTTCCAAGGCTATCATTTAAGCCTGGAGTATAGGCGCCTTTAAAGCTGATTGATTTAGTGTCAGCATCATAGCTGATTTCATCTGGGCTTAAAACTCTAACCATAGTTCCTTCTTCTTTGCCTTGTTTCCATTGGTACTCATCGCTTAATCTTAAAAGATTAACATTAGAAGCAGTTACTTTATCTGTAATTTTTCTAGTAACAGTTACTTTAATGTCATCAATGTTTTTTGGCTCACGACCTAAAACGATAACTGGCTCACCTTCAATTTTAATGATCTCTTCAGTGATTCCACTAAATACATCGCTAAAGTTGTCCATAATGCAGTATGGAGTTTGGCCAAGTAGCTCTGCAACTTTTTGCGGCCTTTCGCCTACAGAAAATATTCTTAAAGCGTTGGCATTATAAATAGCTTCTTGCTCTTCAGCCGTATAGCTATCATCTTCTACGAACTTAGGGTTTAAACCATTTGCAACAGCTTCAGATCTTGTGCAAGTTCCGGCTTCTGTACAAGCAGCTCGTACAGCTTCAACAGCTCTAACAGTACATGTGTCGCCTGTTTTACTGTCATCAGTAATAACAATAGGAGCAAAGATATGGTTATTGTCTTTAGAAAAGCCATTAAGCTCGGTTGCAATAGTAGCTGGTGATATTAATGCAGAATTATTTAAATAGCCCTTTAAGCCACTTTCTATTTGAGTAATGTTTAAATTTCCGCAAGCTTCGCCATCTTTTCTAGAGCAATCATCTTCGTTAGAAGCAAGAAGTGTTACTTTTATTGCGTCTAGATTTAGCTTTCCATCTTCTTTAATTTTTTTCCATGCATTTACAGCAGACTCAAGGCCACGTTCATCAGTGTTGCCTTTGTCTCCTACTACATCTTTGTTAGTTTCAAAATCTAAGCAGTTTTTAATTTTAGCTACTAAAGCACTTTTACTAAGACCTTTAGTTTTAAAGCTTTCTTGAAGCTCTTGTAATTTATCATTTACTTTTATGTTAAAGGCATGTGTGCAAAAAACCTCTACATCGTTAGTTGATATGTTATTAACGAAGCTTGGGATATTTTTAATAAGTTGAGCATTTACAGATTTCATTGAAGACGTATGATCGGCAACGATAACCATTTGTACGGCTTGTGTCTGAACAGAGCCTTGTACAGTTGTTGACGCGCTTACAGGTAGTAACTCGATACTTGCGTCATGTCCTCCACAAGCAGCTAAAAGTAAACCCATTGATGATGTTGCTAGTAACTTTTTAATCATTATGCTCTCCTAAGCTTTAATTGGGATCTCAGTCCCTACACTTATTAAAGCAAAGAGAATACCAAGTTTTATAGCTTAGAAGGCTTTGTTTTAGATATGAGAGTCAGTTTTTAAGTTAGCTAAGCCGTTTAGCCGCAAATTGTTACTAGCTCTGGTGAATACCTAACGATGTAGAGTCTTGCAAAGAGGTATTAGGTTGTTCGCTGCCAAATGTTGCGTATTTGCAGCGACGCTTATTCTACCTGATGGGTTTGATTTCACAGCGGCTTTTGATAGCGGCTTGAACTCCGCCTTTTTCATCTTTCCAGTTCTCGCCTAGGTAGCCCCAGCTGAGTTGGCTTTTTCCATAAAGTTTAAATGGATTTATTCTTTTCTCTTTTATTTTCTTGCCTAAAGATCTAATTCTTATTTCATCACTAGAACGTGATAAAACTTCAAACTCTACAAGTTCTGCTTGGTTAAGAATGCTTTTTAGTTCTGTTTTTAGGTTTGCAAACCTGTACTTAAAATACTTATTAGAAAGAGCTTTGATAGCATCAATTCTACTATCTAAAGAGACAATTCTAGGTCTTGTTGTTTGCGAGTACTGTTTGTAGGCAAGCTTACTTGCTGCCGACTTATTCTTTTTAAATTGTTTTTTTAGAGCCTCTATAGCCTCTATTTCAGAAATATAGTTATTAATAGTGTTTTGCATTCTTAAGGCGTCAGGCTGGACACCTAAATATCTTAATACCTCTGTGGGGTAACCTTTATAGAGTTTTTTAGGTGATTTATTAATGCTATTTACAAAATGGTTATAAAGCTGATTTCCTTGTTTGTTTTTAATAATTTCATGAATAGATTTATAATGATTATTGATTATATCTACAGATTTTTTTGCTTCAGGATAATGGCAAAGCTTTAAAAAGCTAATGCTTTGAGAAAGTAATAAGCTGGGTTTCCATGCTCTTTCAGATGTACTTTTTTGAACATAAAAAGCATTCCCTAAAGCCTTTGACTCCTTGTTTAGTGATAAGTATGTCCAACTCACTTCAGTTAAGCCTTCTGGCCAGATAGGGCTTGTAGCTCTTACTTTTTTATACGCTTTTTCAGCCGCCGAGTAGCGCCCGCCGGCATTTAAAAGCTTGCCTAAGCTTGAGTAGAGAATGTCACCAAATTTTAAATCTTCATCTGAGAGTTTATTTTTGTCTTTGAGTCGAAAAATACTTTCTGCTTTTTGCATATATTTAAGTGCGCTTTTAACTTGTTTTTTATTGAGATGAGCCACTGAGCGCAAATAGTAGATAGAGTCATCAACCTCGCTGCCGCCTTGTAAGTTTCTAGTAATAGCTAATACAGAGTCATATTTACTTTGTAAATTATAGAGCTTGGCTTTTTCATTTATTAGGTAATTTCTAGCTTCGCCTTTTAAGCTTTTAAGGCTCATCTTGCTGACAATAGTATTTACTTTCTCTTCGTAGCCTGCTGGCGTTTGAGATAATATTTTTAATAAAGCCGCTTTATTGCTTGTACGCTTTGATAGCTGCCCTAAAACATTAAGCTTGTCAGTTGTAAGTTCGTATTCATTTAAGCATTTAGCAGTTATATAAGAGCCTTTTTGAGTATTATAAAATTTTGCAATCTCATCTATACAATTACTTTTTTTTGCAGCTTGGGATAGGCTGCATGATAAAGAAATAACTAATGCTAATAAAATACGAGTCATAAAAAATCCTTAAAATAAAATATTAATGCCAGCTTTTAAAACAGTGTCGTTAATTAAACGGCTTCCTTCGTCATCGCCATCTTGAAAGCTTCTTATGTCTGAGTTGTACCAATTGTTTTCAAGATCAATTCTTAACGCGAATGACTTATTAAGATAAAAAAGCTGATGAACGCCAAAACCTGCAGAAATTGTAGATTGCTCACTGTCTTCTGCTTGAGTGATTTGCTCATAACTTACTAAGCCAACTCTTAAAGAAAACATAAGGTCAAAGTAGATAAGGTTAGTGCCTAAGAGGCTCATTTTTGCATAGATAGGAGAATATAAAAGCTTTGCACCAAATGTATTAGTTGTGCGCCCATATTCAAAAGTAGCGGCCCCTGTAGATTCATTATTTAGAGCCTCTTGAGCTTCACCATCTTCTAAAAAAGATTGAGTGTAATCAAGTTCTATACCTAGATGCTCGTTAAAGAAATAACCAGCTGCAAAAGTAGCTGCAAATCCGTCACTATAAGGGTCGTTAATATGTAAGCCACCTAATAAAGAGATATTTAAGCGATTCTGTTTTGCAAAATACCTTTTTTGAATCACTCTGTACTCACCTTTGCTTGGTGACCAGTAATTATCGATAAGTTTTTTAGTATTTACTTTTTTTGCACGTCTTTTACTTTGTGCCATTGATGTATGTGCTGTCGCTAGTGTTAGCAAAACAATAATAATGTATTTCATGATGAAGTCCTTCTCTTGCTTTAAAGGAAGGCTATCCATGCTCTCCTTGTAATCTTTTAATTCATTAAAACTTAGTTCGTCTTTAAGTGAAATGGATATTCTACTTGAACCAAAGTCCCGCCTTTAGGTTTTGGAAATTGCCATTTCTTAATTGCATTGTTAATACATCCTGCCACTTTTGCATCTCTTAAAGTATTTCTACGTGAAGCAATAGTACTTACTCTACCACTAGAGTTTATAACAAAACGTGGCTCATAGACACCCTGAAGGCTTGGATTTAAGCCGAGTCTTCTGTTGTAACAGTAATTAATATCACCTTTATTTCTTCTGATAACTCTTTCTATTTCTGCTCGGCTTAAACCGCCGGTAACAGTCATGTCATCACCTAGGCCTGAAACAATGCCTCTTTTGGAGTTACCGTTAGAGATACCCTCGCCAGTGCCCAGACCTTTGCCGTGTCCGCCAAGGCTTAATGTCCTTCCAGAGCCTAGTTTATAAGATCCAAGCCCATCGCCTTTACCGCCTTTGCCGCCAATACCAAGATCATCACCAGAACCAAAAGAACGGCCCTTTCTTCTTGAATCAAATGACCCTGCTACACCATTAGGTGTTGCCGTGGCAGATCCATAAGATTTTGCTTTAGAGTTAATTCCTAAAGAGCCTGCAAGGTTAGCTAGAGAGCTCGTTTTGTTAGAATCAATAGCTGTTTTTCCTGAAATAGTTCCTTTTGATTTTTTAGCACCAGATTTAGATTGGACTATTTTTTTAGAAACTGTACTTTTACTGCTATTGGCAGCAGACTTTTTAATACGCTTAGCTTTTACTTTAGGCCCTGCTACTTTAGGTTTAGAAGAGGCTTTTTTTGCAGTTGGTTTCACCGCTGCTTTAACTGGAGTGTCTTTAGGTGTTGTAAAGATTTTTTCACGTTTTTCCTGAAGCTTTGCTTGATCTATCTTAATAACATCAAGCTGTTTATTGCTATTTTTATAATCTTTTATCCATTTTAAGCCAAAATTTAACACTAATATAGCTACTACTATGCCGGCATAAACTTTTAATGATTTTTTGATAGTATCTTTGTTTTCAGCTACAAAATCATTAACTTGCTTTTGCTCTAATGGGTTTACATAAACTACACGAGTCTTATATTGAAGCCCCGATTCTTTTGATTCATGAGACTCCCAATCAGTAGAAAGCGGAGCTTTAATTTTAATAGTTTTGCTTCCGGCAGTGACCTTAATAACTTTTTTAAAAGGAAGGACATCAGTATGTACAACTCCGTTTGCTTGGTATGTCAGTAATTGAATTTGCTTAGTAGCACTGCGCTCTTTGCTAGTGAAATCAAAATCAGGAGATTTTATATCTACTAAAGACATCTCAATCTTAACATCCTTAGAGATAACCAATGCTTGCCCATTATTAACTTTTTTCTCAAACATCATCCAATCACCAGACTTGTTTGTTACTACTGATACTGAATTAAACTTGCTTTTTTCTTTTGAAATATTATGTAACACAGTAGGCTCTAAAATTTGCACCTCTTTTTGGTTAGGATGAGCCGTTTTTGTAAGTACAAGTTTTCCATTTTTAAATATTTTTGCTACTAATAACTTCATTAGTCTCTCCCAGTAAATCTAGAGAGCTCATTCACTCTGTCTAAGTAATTACTATTTTGACTAAATATATAATCAAATTTATCAGGCTTAAGCTCTTTAATGACAGACCTCGATGATTCAAAGCCTTCCCCGTATAATGTAGAGCCTCTGAATTTATGCTCCTTTTTATTTTCATAGCTTGAGCTGCCTTTTTTTACTTGGGCAAAAGAGCTCGTACTTATAAATATAAGGCTTAACAGAATAAGAGCTTTCATCATACTTTCTCCCTGATTTTTCTAACCTGTATTTTCATTCTAGTTTCTAAAGTTTTAAATTTTCTTTTGTAAGCTTTGCTTACTTTTTTATTGCTGCCCATATGGTCTTTAGCTAGCTCAGTAGCTTCTAAAAATGAGCCTCTTAAAACTTCTGCCACTTGAATGAGTTCTTTCTTAGTTGAAGAAACGCTATTCGGTGAACCTTCAATTTTTAAGCTGTTCATATAATCAAATATCTCAATATAGGCTTTATTAATCTCATAGAGCGACTTAACTGAAGACTCGCTATCATTGTAGTCTAATACTTCTTGATGCTTTCCAATAAACTTAGTTCCAGACCTTACAGCCTTTTCAACTAAGCTTTTTGCTTGAGTTGGGCTTAATATATCTCTTGTTTTTTTAAGTTCAAATTTAGCTATTTTAGTCCCTAAATGAGTAGCTCGCCCTTTAACTTCACTGCTTGCACTGCGGCTTTTTCTTATAGTTCTTATGTTTTGAGCCATTTTAGAATGTTTCTTAGATCTGTAAGCATACTCGGCCTCTTTGTACCAAGCTTCAGCTTTAAAAGGCTCTTTAGCTTCTCTTTTTAATGTAGCTAAAGAGTAAAGGTAAAATTTATGCTTTGGTTTTTCGACAAAATCAAAAAGCCTTTGGTGCATTTGCTCATTTACTTTTTCGTTATTAGATTTTAATAAAGCTGACACATTAGCTTGGGCCATTTTATAGTTTTTTGCCTTTATATAGTTATCTGTTTTAACCCATTTCCAAGCCTGTTTGTTCACTGGGTCTGCACCCTCTAACAGCTGAGCTACTGTAGCGACATCATTGTATTTTTTCTTCTTTTTATAGATTTCAAGGGCCTGATTAAGCCCTCCTAAAGATTTTTCATTTTTTGGGTTTTGCTTATAATATTTTACATATTGATCTGCTGCCAATTTCCATGAATTGTCTTTTTTATAGTTAACAGCCATGTTCCATGACGCTTTAATTTTTTTATTAGGATCAAAACCTTTTGCAATAAAACCAGATAGGTATTCATTTGCTTTTTTATATTTTTTCTTTGACTCAAATTGCTCTGCTGCTTTGAAAAACGAGTCTTCATAGGCTAATTTTAACCCACGTAACCGTCTATGCTCTCTATTGAGTAGAACTAATTCACCTAAGTATCTGTTTGCACTTACATAATCTTTTTTATCTTCAAATATTTTCAGTGCACCATCTTGTGACTCTATGCCTTTTTTTGTGTTTGGGAATTTTTTACCTAAACTTATAAATACAGCTTGTGCTGGATCTAGTTGCCCTAGCTGGACATCTACCCTGGCAACTTTATAAAACATATTTAAGTACTGGCTGCCCCTTGGATATTTTGTACCGTAAGTGCGTGTTAAGCTATTAAGCCTATTTCTTTGCTCTACGCTCCATTTATCATTAGTCACAGATTCTACCTGTGTTGCTACAGATGATATCCACAAGTCTTCAGCTTTGTTGTCTGTCGTTAATGCGGCTGCTTGTTCATAGTGATGACTGGCTTTTGAATAGTTTTTCACTTCTCTATAAGTTTCTGCAGCTATATTATGAATCTTACTTTGTTTTATATTATCGCTGTTACCAAATAAAATTAAGCCTTCTGCAAGATTGGCTACAGCCGGAGCTATAGTAGCCGTTGATTTTGTTTTTTTAAGCCAAAGATTATACCATGTCTCTAAATGCGTTCGCGCTTGAGAAGATATTTTTTGCTTAGCTTCACTATCTTTCTTGTTAATAGACTTATAGGCAATATTATAAAGCTTTGAAGATTCTATAAAGCGATCTTGGTTCTCTAGTGCGACAGCTCTATGAAGACTATATTCCCAGAGCCTACTTGAAGACCTATAATCTTTTAGTAATACATCAAGGATAGCTGACTCAGAATTAAAATCTGATTTATCTCTAAAAGCTACAGATTGCTCCAAAAGTACAGATTCAAGATCATCTTTGTTTTTTGCTATAGATGAATAAAAGGCGTTTGCTTCTTGCCCTTTTTTAGCTTCAACAAAAAATATTGGAAGATCTGAAAGTACATCTTCATACACGTCAAACTTTGAGCTAGAAGCTGCTGAAGCGTTTACGGCGGACTTCATGTCCGCTAATGCTGATTTGCTGTTGCCCATAAAATACTGCGTCCAAGCTCTTTTATAAATACTGTAAGCTCTTTCAGCAAAATTTTTGTCTGACTGAGCTACAGTATAGTATTTGTAAGCTTCCTTGTGATTCTTTCTTCCGTAGTAGATTTCACCTAAAGCATTGTTAATTTCTGATTTTCTTGGGGTATTTCTAAATTCTGACAAATACAGTTTAAAGTTTTCTATGGCTTTTTTTTCATTATTTTTACCGCTATAAGCATTTGCTAAAAGGTAAAGAACATCTTCTCTTTTGCTGTACTTTGGGTATTTATTCTTAATAGCTTCTGTATTAACAATAATTTGAGAAAGATAATTTGATATGCTTTTTAGATTTGTAAAATTAACCCCATTATCTAGAGTTTTATTTTTTTTATTAAAATCGACAAAGTATTTTGTCATTACTTTTTTAAGATACAAGTCAGCAAGTCTATGCCTCACTTGTGGCTCAATGGCTGTACCCTGATGCTTTCTTATAAGGTTTTTAGCTTTTTCAATAGCTAAATCTTCATTGTGATGAGCAATAAATTCAACAGAAGTTGATTTCTTTTTGTTAAGCAGAAACTGTACAAAATCTTTTTGACCAGCAAAAACAGTTGATGTGCAAAAAACCACAAATAAAACTAAATTTAAATATATTCTCATAACGCCTACTTATCGGGAGTTTCCCTACTAATGTTGAGGCAAATAAAACACCAGTACCTTGGTCTAATTAGGCGATACCTAGCAAGTTGAAGTGAACTGTTTTTGTTAAAATTTTATACAGAGGGTTTATTGTGCTGTTTTAGAATTTTTTATTTATTTCAATACCATACTTATAAATAAAGTCTCCGGATCTATTTATTTCAGAGCCAAAAACACTATCAACTTGGTCTGGGAAATCAACAGTAAACCTATTATCTTCTTTTGAAATACCTAGCTGTAATAGAACTCCAGCTTTACCTAAATTAAATAACTTCTGGTCAAAATCTAAACCATACTCATCATAAAGCTTAGTATCTAACTTTCTATATAACGACAGATTAGTGCTTTTATACGAAAAATCTAATGATGTGTTTATATAAGCGGCCTGCAAATCTTTTGTATTAGAATGCTTAAGCCCTAATTCGCCCGTAAAGCTTAGTTTGCTATTTTTATTTTTAAAAATATTTAAAGTTTTACCGACCCCTGCTGCTCCAGCAATCGTAATTCTTCCTGGAGCATGCTCAATAACTTCATATTGAACACTTTGAAAACCATCACTCGTCTCTAAATTTCTTGCTAAATAATGAAATGTATCTTGTATAAATAAGGCGACACCAGGCTTGTCGTTGGCATAAGAAAGCTCAGTTTCAAAAACCAAAAAGTATTTATTTTTAATATTACGCTTTAATTTGATAATAGCGCCGTCGTTACTAATATTCTCTGTTCTTGTCTTTCCATTCTCTGCAAACACCGTAACGCTACCATCTGGAAGCACTGTTGGGGATAATCTTGAATATAAGCTAGAAAAAAACTCTATAGACAGCTCTGCATTTTCATAACGCCTTAATGCTTCAATGCTAATTTCAAAAGTTTGACCTAAGTCATCTCCTTCTAGGTTATCAGATGGTTTTAAACCTAAAACCTGCCCTCCACCATGTAATAAATTATCATTTGTTGTTACTAGAGAAAAACTTGTGTCTTCTAGGCGGCCAAATTTAAACAAAGAGAACTCTTCGATTTGCTGACCGAGCTCTTGTGGTATTTCTATAGAATACTGAGCAGCTTCTTGAGCTTGGCTAGCTAGAGAAGCCATTAAAAACAAAAAAATAATCGTTATGATTTTCATTTTAATACCTTTATCGCATTTTTGTTATTTGCATATATTGCTTTTTCTAGCGCAGTTTCGCTAGAGCTGTCTCTAATAGATTTTTGTGCTTTTCTTGAAATTAAGTATTCTAATTTTTCTATACTTCTGGCCATAGCATATTTCATCAATGCCGTCTCACCGAACTTTTTTTGGTAATCAATTGGGTAGCCAGCATCTAATAAGCGATCGGCAATATGCAAGTGACTTCCAGCAAGCGCTATGTCAAATAGAGTGCCATCATATGCTGCCTCATAATATTGGCTGCTGTTTTTCTCAAAAATTTGTTTATTATTGAATTCCATTAAATCCTCAAACAAGCCTACTCTTCCATATTTTATAACATGAGCTATCAACGTGTACCCAGAATTATCCACAGAAAATAAATCTAAGCCAGCGTCTATTAATAACAATAGGGCCTGCCTATTATTACCAATAGCTATGTATTTAGAAACTGACTGTTTTAGTTGATTTCTGTGATTAGGGTCTACACCTAGCTCCAGCAATAAACTGACAGCAGTATTATTTCCGGCATAAGCTGCACTCATTAATGGTGTTCTTTTATAGTTATCTTCTAAATTAAAAGGGGGCTGCAAAGAAGTTAATAGTTTTCTATATTTTTCTTTATTTTCACTATTCACTTTTATAGCTATGCTATGCACAATGCTCTCGCCCCTATTGTTAACCAGTGATAAATCAGACTGTTTATATAAAAAGTTAATAAGCTTTATATTATGTCTTAAGTTTTTATTTTTTTTACTAATATTGCTCTGGCCCTCACCTATTATAGCCATCTGCAAAAGAGTTCTACCCTTTTTATCTTTTTGGTTAATATCAAAACCATGATTAAGGCAACTTTTAACAAGTTTTATATTTCCAAGATAAGCTCCGTTATGACACTGCTTGATGTTAGCTTTTTTATTTCCAATATCAGCAAATGCTAAAGATAGGAAACTAAATGTAATTGCTAATATAGAGATTGAGATTTTTTTTATCATATCGTTTTCTTAGTTACCAGAAATTGAAGCGAGCTTAATGTCTGTGATTCCTGAAATGGCTAAAGTGTATATTATCTTCCTTAAAGTTTTATAAGGAACTGCTTTGTCAGGCTGTAAAACCCAAGTATGACCAGTTTTTTCTTTGAAGTCTTCTTGCTTAGATAGTTCTTGATAGATAGTTTCAACAAAATCACTATCTTTTTTACTTAAGTCAGCCCTTAAAAACGTACCTCTTGATAATTTAGCTATAACTTGATCGTCTAACATAACTTGGTTTGCTGAAATAGCTATAGGTACTAATGTTTCAGTAACAATAGGCTGAGAGTACGACGTAATAGGTAGCTCTACGTTTTTTTCTTGTTTAATTTTATCAGTAGTGTTTGAAAACTGAACTAAAAAGAAAACCAATAGTATAGTAAAGGCATCTACAAGCGCTGTTAATTGTACGCTATGAGTTTTAACTGTTTTCTTTTTTCTACGCTTAATCATTGTGATATTCCTTTGATTGTTTGCCTTATTTAGTGATCTTTAATAATTTATAAAATTCCAGTTAACGATACATCTTTAAAAAGAGGAGCTTTGTTTTCTGTATCTACTTTTTTACCTAGATCAAATACAGCGATAAGCTCATCGTAACTTACATTAGACTGAGGGTTGACCTTAAGAGATACAATCATTGGCCAGTCATGCTTGATGTGCTTAAAAGTCTTTTCAAGCTTGTCGTAAGAAATTTGACCAGCACTATCATTAATATTGAATTTTTTTAATACTTTCTTAGATGTTTTAATAAGTATTGTGGCATTTCTATTGTTTGAAACAGTTAAAAAAGCAGATGGAGTTTCTTTTAATCCCTCTTTAGTTTCTTTTTGAGAGCTCTCTTGAACAAAAATTGAACTATCAAAACTTTGGACCTTATAAAAAGACACAGATAACAGGATCATTGGTATTAATGAAACCATAAGTGACAACATCGGAGCTAAATCGAGTTCTTTAACTTCTGCGCTTTTTCTTGATCTTCTTTTAAGTAAGTTCATTTTATTTCTCCTATATAAACTTTATCTACTTTTTAAACTGGTATTTTTTAATTATTATGACTTAAGAGAACACTCTTGCTTTTAATATATCAATAACAACAGAGGCTTGGTGTTGAGCTTGATCGACAAGATTGTTAAACCTAGAGTTCAGGTATGAAAACATTAGTAATATTGGGATGGCACAAGCTAAGCCCATGGCTGTAGTACTCATCGCCATAGAGATACCGTTTGATAAAGCCACTTGCTTAGCTTCAGCAGAAACAGTAGCTAATGCAGAGAAAGAGTAAATAAGGCCAACAATTGTACCTAATAGACCTACAAGAGTAGATACGTTAGCTAACATTGGTAAGTAATCCATACGCTTAAATAATTCTGGCTCCATTTCACCTAAAGTTAATTCAACAGCATGGTACATAGACGCTTCGTCTCTATCAGCTCTTTCTAAAACAGCTTTTACAGCTTGAGCCGCAGGCATTTCTTTATTAGCGTCACAAAAAGTAATTGCTTTACCAATTTCATCTTTATAAACATATTCTTTAATTTTGCTTATAAACTGACCTGCATCTAACTTGTTCTTCATAAATAGTGACTTATATTTTTCAATAATAATTATGATAGCTACAATTCCAATTACTGAAATAAATAGGCCTGGTAAACCACTTGATTTTAAGGCTGTAGTTATAGTTATTAATAGATCCATGTTTTGCTCCTTTGTTTTTTAAGCATAATGCTTAAATGTCTATGGCACGCTCTAAGTGCATACCTCTATAAGAGCAAAGCTTGGACCAAGTAAAACCATGCTGTATGCAAAACAATCAAGGTTTAAGCCTGTTAAGAAAAAACAGAGGCTGACTAGTTCCCTAGTAGTTGACGTAAATGGTCACTTTTGTTCATATGAATTATGAAAAAAATTCTAATTGCTTCAGACCATGCTGGATTTGATTACAAACAATTAATAGTCCGTAAAAAAGAAGGACTATATATAGACATGGGCCCAGACTCAGACAACAGAGTCGACTATTCTGATTATGCAATAAACCTTTGCGAAAATGTTGCTACTGATCAGCTTGGTATTTTAATTTGCGGATCAGGCCAAGGCATGGCAATGGCCGCCAACAAGTATAAACATATAAGGGCTGCTCTCTGCCCTACAATCGATCATGCTAAAATGGCGCGTGCTCATAACAACGCTAATGTTTTGTGTATTGGAAGTCGCATGAACACTCTAGAGGAAGCTCTTGAAATTATTGAAGTATTTAAAACTACAAAATTTGAAGGTGGAAGACATCTCGAACGAATTAACAAATTTTCTACCAGCACTGGAGACCTTTAATGAACATCCATAACATAACCACGGAAAAAATTGCTTCCACTGACCCTGAAATCTCTGAAATACTTAATAAAGAATACATTAGACAAATAGATGGCTTAGAAATGATAGCTTCAGAAAACTACGCATCAGAAGCTGTTATGGCGGCGCAAGGCACAGTCCTTACTAATAAGTATGCAGAAGGTTACCCTGGAAAAAGGTATTATGGTGGTTGTGAAGAAGTTGATAAAGCCGAAACTATAGCCATCAACAGAGCTCTTAAAATTTTTGGAGCTGACCATGCAAATGTACAGCCTCACTCAGGCTCACAAGCTAATATGGCTGTTTATTTGGCTGCATTAAAACCTGGAGAAAAAGTTTTAGGCATGGATTTATCTCACGGTGGGCACCTTACACATGGTTCACCTGTAAACTTTAGCGGCCTACTATTTAATGCCTGCCACTACGGCCTCAACAAAGACACTGGGCTTATCGATTATAACCAAATAGAAGATATAGCTACCAAAGAAAAGCCTAAGCTTATAATTGCGGGATACAGCGCTTACCCTCGACTATTAGACTTTAAAGCCTTTAAATTAATTGCTGATAAAGTTGGCGCAAAACTATTAGTTGATATGGCACATTTTGCAGGACTGGTAGCATCAGGGCACCATGACTCCCCTGTGCCTTATGCTGATTACATTACTTCAACGACCCACAAAACCTTAAGAGGGCCAAGAGGCGGAATAATTTTATGTAAAGAAGAGTATGCTAAAAAAGTAAACTCGAGGATATTCCCAGGTATCCAAGGAGGGCCTCTGGAGCATGTCATTGCCGCTAAAGCTGTAGCTTTTGGCGAGTGCTTAAAACCCGACTTTAAAACTTATATAGGCCAAGTGATTATTAATGCAAAAACTTTAGGAGAGACACTTCTTTCTGATGGCTTTAAGCTGGTAACTGGTGGGACAGATAACCATCTTTTACTTATAGACTTATCTGAAAGAGAGATTACTGGAAAAGAAGCTGAGGAAGCTCTGGGAAAAGCTGGTATCACAGTAAATAAAAATACTGTGCCTAATGAAAAGCGAAGTCCATTTGTAACAAGCGGCGTCCGTATTGGCTCGCCAGCACTTACCTCAAGAGGCATGAAAGAAGCAGAAATGATAAGGATTGCGCACTGGATTGCTGAAGCTATTAACAATTATAAGGATGAGGCATTATTAGCCCGCATAAAGTCTGATGTAAAAAACCTTACAAAAGACTTCCCTATTTACTAAGAGTTTCATAGAATGGTTTATATGCGCATACTTACTCTTCTTACTGCTTTTTTTATTTCTGCATGTAGCACTTTTGTTGGTCCAGGCTATCGTGGAACAAGCCATAACATAGGCACAACTAAACCAATTGTTATTAACAGGTCTGATTATAAACCTTTGCCTAGCGACTCATTACTTCTTGCTTGGCCTGTTGGCCAAGTTTCAATTACAAGTAAATTTAGAACAAGAAAACGTCCTAACCATAAAGGACTAGATTTAGATGGCGAAATGAATGACCCTTTATATGCTGCTGAATCTGGAACTGTTATCTTCTCTGGATGGCAAAGAGGCTTTGGAAGAGTTGTTAAAATTAAACATCGCCAGACTCAAGCTATTACTTTATATGCTCATATGAATAAAATCCTTGTTAAAAAAGGACAGCAAGTAAAAAAACGTCAAAAGATAGGTAAGATGGGCCGCACTGGTCGTGCTACCGGTACACATCTTCATTTTGAAGTTATACATGACGGCAATCATATAAACCCTGAGTTTTACTTACCTTTACAATAATTATTGATCTCAATATGAGACATTTTACTGTCTGGCACCCCACTTGCTCTACTTATAAGTATGATGAAGTGGATAAAAAAGAAAACAGTTATAAAAAGCAAGATCAACTCTTTAAAGGCCAATAGCTTTGAGCTGGGCATACTTAAAGGATCTTTTAGGATGACAAAAATGGTCACTTTAAAAGAAATCAACAGCTTATTAAAAACAGGCCTAGTCTGTTTGTTTGTTATTTCATGTGGGCAACCAAGTGGAATACAAAAAAATGGTGATGACTATTTTCGATCAGAAAAGACAGTATTTACAGCTGAAGGTAAACTTCCTAAAACAATCACTGAAGACTCTCGAGTTATCCCCGTTCAAGATAAAGGCTTAGAAGAAGCCATTAAGGTAGAACCAATTTCTCAAGAAAGAATTAACTTTATTGAAGGAGTTAAAGATAACCTAGACAGCGACTTAACTCCTACAGAAGATGAGGTTTCTGGCCAACAGTCTGAGTGGGTAAAAAATAATGTTATTGGGCTTCATAAAAAAATACAAAAATCACTTTACCTTATCAAAAATGATGAGCTTTCTTTAACTATCCAAACAAAGGATAATAAAGATATTTTTGTAACTGCATATGTTGACTATAACCTCTCTTATGAAGACTCGTCTGTCTATGAAAGCAGAAATGCCTTTTGGTTAAATAACCGACAAACTTTAACATCAATTACATGTATGGATGAGGACTGTAGCGAGAGCTCTGTTGTTTTACTCGATAAAGAAACTGGCAAAAAGTTTGCTACACTTTATTCTGGAGCAGAAAGCTACAACACTCTAACTAAAGATCAGCCTTCTGAAACTCAGGTAGACTTTATTGATATCATAACTAAAAAAGATGTGATTACTATTGAAAGAGCACAAAAAAGTATCCCAAAACTAGAGACGACCACTGAAGATGTTGAGATTGAAGAAAAAGAAGCTCTGTCGCCATTGGCACCTTTGCCGACAATAAAGCCTTCGCAGGATGTGACATCAGAAGAAGACGCGCCTAAAGTTACTCATGAAGATACAAATGATGTTATTTCTGACGATGCTTTTAAAGAAATAACTAAGCAAGCTCCAAAAGAGCCTAAGAATTTAACAAATAATTTTATTTGGCCTATTGATGCTTCGCCAATCAAAACTAATAGCCCATTTGGCTTTAGAAAACTTTCTATTATTAAAAACGGAAAACCTGTTCTTATTGATGATAATCATAAAGGCATGGATTTCGCTTACCCTCGCGGCACCCCTGTTATATCTATTGGCCATGGTATTGTTGAAAGTTCTAACAGCAAGCTTAAGGGCTTTGGCAATCAAGTTACAGTTAAATATATAGATAGCATTAATCCAAAAATAATCTACTTTGCTGTCTACGCACACTTAAAAGAACTTTCTTCTTTAAAAAAAGGGGATGAAGTAAAAATGGGTCAAAAAATTGGTGAAGTTGGTAACTCTGGGTTAAACAAAGAAAGTGCAGATAAAGGAAACCACCTACACCTGACTGTTTATAAGGATAAACTTAGCTCTAAGAGTAAAATTAACCCCATGGAAATACTTAACTATAGGTCAGATCTTGTCTGCTCTTCTTCGCAACATAAATCTAAGTGCGACAGCTACCACGATAATCATGACCATGATCATGACCTTAGCTCGTAGCATTTACCCTAACACATGGCTTTAGTCTAAGCGCTCTAGCCAAGCCATCACTTATCTACAATAATAATTCTTCAACAAACAAGGAGAATCATTATGTCTATCGTAAAAGTAATTGAAATCTTAGCTGACTCACCAAACTCTTGGGAAGAAGCTACTAAAAATGCTGTATCTACAGCTTCTAAAACCGTCAAAAACATCAAATCAGTATGGGTTAAAGACCAATCTGCAGTAGTTAAGGACGGAGCTGTTACAGGCTTTAGAGTTACTTTAAAAGTTTCATTCTTAGTTAATAATTAAGACTTTATAGGCCCGCAAACTGATAGCGGGCCTAGTGCCATTTATAGACCATAATAATCATCTATTTGTAAACTCTTCCCTAACCATAAGCCAATTTGACTTTTTTTTTGAGAATGCTAAACCCCTCTTGATGAAAGAAAACTTCTCCTTTTTATTATTTTGCTTTACGAGCCTATTTACCATTGTAAACCCAATGGGAACTGTACCTATTTTTAATGGGCTTTTTGATGAGCTCGACAAGCCTCATAAACTATATATTGCTAAACGTGTCTCTATTATTTCATGCATTGCAATGATAGGTTTTGCATTAGCTGGTAAATTTCTTTTTGCTTTTTTTAGTATTTCTATCGATGGCTTAAAAGTTGTAAGTGGTATTTTACTTTTTGTTGTGGGCTACGACATGTTACAAGCTCAAAAGGCGAGGACAAAAAAACTCACTGAAAACGAAAAGGAGCAAATTGATGAAATGGCCATCACTCCTTTGGCTATACCCTTAGTTTGTGGGCCTGGAGCCATTTCAGTAAGTATTTTACTTTTTCAACAAAGCCATACAGAAATAAAAAAAGCCCTATTACTTTTATCTATAGTGTTAGTATCAATCACAACTTTTATATTTTTAGCTGCTGGCCAAAAAATACAAAAGTTTATGGGCCCTAGTGCTAATAAGGTTTTTACTAGAATTATGGGCCTAATAATTATGATGATTGCTGTTGAGTTTTTCTTTGCAGGACTTAAGCCTTATATTCACCAATTAATGGATCCTGAAACTTCTGGACAACTTATTAAAGTACCAAGTTTTTTATCGCAAAATTAACTAACTTGGGTAAGGCAGTGGCGCTCTTGCCTCTTTGATAGCTACGGTTAATCGAGAAACGCATAATAAATTACCTTTATCGTCAGTTATCTGCGTTTCCCATACCTGTATACCTTTACCAGCCCTTATTGGAGTTGCCACACCTATCGCATATCCTTTTGTTGCTGAGGTCAGGTGGTTAGCATTAATCTCTATACCTATTGCTACTTTATTTTTACCTGCGTTCAAAGAAGCACCTATGCTTCCTAAAGTTTCTGCCAACACACATGAAGCTCCACCATGAAGTAGTCCCATAGGCTGCACTGTGCGCTCATCAATAGGCATTCTAGCCACCATTTTTTGACCACTAACTTCAATAAATTCTATGCCTAAATGTTTTATCATTTGAGGGTGAAGGCTTTTATTATATTTAGTCGCTAATTCTTTAGACGCTTTTTTTTCTAACTCTGACTGTTGTGAAAACTTACTCATCCTTTAAAAATAGTTAATTTTAGCTTAGTTTCAAGAATTTTGTCTCATTATGAGAAAAAACTAGAGTCTTAGCAAATATTATGTAACACAAATATAAAGTTAGGAGGTCATAATTCCGATGCAATATATAGAGAACTTTAAAGGAATAAATGTATGAAATTATTAACAGTTTTAATATTAGTGCCACTCGCATTACCAAGTGCAGTCTTCGCTAAAGCCACTGAGGCACAAGTCACTTGCAATAAAAAAATAGATAGAGTTATTGCTGACTCAAGAATAGCTATTCAATCTAAGCTATTTAACCATGAAGCTCTAAAAGTACAGCTACAAGAAAAATCAGAACTCATTAGTGATAATAATAGCGATACCGCTACAAACGAAAAAATAGAGCGCTTAATATTTGAAATAGAAGAACTTGAAGGTGGTCTTAAACTTATTGAAAATACAAGAAGCTCATATAAACAAAAAGTAAATTTTAATGTAACTAATAACAAAAATTTAGATAACAGCATTGAGTTAGCTAAAAGCATTAATAAAGTCTACCACCTTTTAAACCTTCAACAGATTAACCTTGCTGGCAACAGATCTACAGTAGCGCATTTAGTCCAGTGCGAAGGCTTTAAAGAGATAGCGGCAAAAAACAAAAAGATATCAGAACAAAAGTTAGATCTATCAAAAATAGCAACCTGTAATGAAGCTCTAGAAGCTTATCTTTCAAAGTCTTCAGCTTTACTCAATAGCTCACTACATTATACAAATGGAGCTACACTAAACAATCAGCTTGAGGGGTTTCAAAGTCTTGATAAAATTAATAAAGAGAAAAAAAATAACGGAGACTTTGCTGTTACCAGTGATGGTTTAAACAAACTACTCTTTTTAATTACAGACAATATCAATCTTGCTAAAATTAAGAGTGCTGAAGAAGCTTATGAAAAAAGAAGGCTTCTAGATACAAGATATAAAAACATAAGAACACTGCATCAGCATATAACTAACCTTGAAGAAGTAGTTCTTCAAGATACAAAAAACAACCTAGCATCTCCTCAACCTTACTTTTTAAAAGCTAAGCAACTTTGCGAAAAAAAGTCGGCCTCTAATAATCAACCTTCAAAAAGAGCTCGTAAAAAACCTAGAAAAACGAAAGCTAATAGGTAGGATACAATATGAAAACACTAATAGTAACATTATTACTTACTGCACTATTTACTGCCTCTTGCAGCGATAAGCACAATCCTCAAGTACGTGGCCCACGAGGGGCACATAATATTCATGACCCTGCAGCCTTTGGCGACCCTGCTTTACATAACCCAGCTGGCTTCGGAGATCCTGCAGCCAATGACCCTTATGCGCAGCAAGGTTTAAACACTTATGGCCAACAAAGACAGCCAGCGCAAATAGATAGTGGCCCAAAAAAAACCATTGAAGAGTACCGTAAAGTATTTGATGCGCCAGAAATTAAAAATAAAAATGAAGTTACCTTAGGAGAGTCTAAAAAGTCTGCAAGCAACCCTAACCAATGTGTCGCTGCTTATGAGTGGTCTTTTGATGATAAAAACAGGAAGATCGCTGCTAAGTGCCCATTCGCATATTCTTATAATGATAAAAAACCCAGGCTTGCGCCTTGCTGTGTAGACTTTGAAAAAGAAGACACTATTGAGAATAAATGCAGCTCTGTGATCGCTAAACTTTTAGACACTACAAACAGCAAATACAAATCTTTACAAAACGAACTTAAGCTTCAACCAACACTACAAGACAAGCTTCAGTTTATCTTGTCTAATGTTGTTAAAATGGATCCTGCCCTACTGAGGCCAAACTTTAAAAGCGAGACGAATAAGGTTTCTAAACAAGGGCATCCTTTTTTAGACTTTTATGCTAACAACTGTGTTGATAAAGTCTCAGTATACAATCTAGAAAAGCCTTTTTTAGCTCCTAAAATATCTGCAGAAAGAGAATTAGCATCAGAAGAAAGTGAAGACTCTCTTAATAAGCGTGGAATATATACTGACCCCAACGACGCTTATCGAGCTACATTAGAAGCAGATGAGTACTAAAATTGAATCTAAGGCTTAACAGTTATTTCCACATCGTAACCAGTAACTGATCCTAAGCGTGTACCATTTTTAGCCTTTAAGTGGATATCTCCACTTAAAGTAGACATCTGACCTTCTTTTGTTTTTGGCAAAGAAGATATAAAGTAAGTCTCATCATTCCCTTTTTCTTTAACCTGTATATCTCCAGACTGAGATATACTAATTTTAAGGCTTCCAATATTCTGACTCCACCCCGGATTCACTTGTTTTTTAAGATAAAAATACTTATCGACTGTATCTCTTGTGCCCACAGAATTCCAATCCGCAAAGCTTAAAAACTCTCTGTCGGTATACTCTTTTGTATTGTCTTCGCTATCAATTACCATTGCTGTTTCTTTAATAGTAAATCCAGATTTAAACAGATTAGAAACAAATTCAGATTGATTGGTCTTATAATGTGGAGTTAAATCGCCCCACACATCAGCTTTAATGTTAATTTCTAAGGCCCATACAGTCGGAGCAGCTAGTAAAATAAATAATATAGTTTTCATATTTTCTCTTTTCTTTTTTTATTGATCTTGAGCTGCATTCCAAGCATCACAAAACTCTGTGCTACCTGCAGCACTACACCTTAATTTTGGAAACTGGCTATCAAGCTCTTCCCATACATTTGTAAAATCCCAGCTACTTAAAGGCGCATTAGCTGAGTCATAAAAATCACTTCTATTGGCTACAGGCGACCCACCTTGACTACCATCACACAAAGCTACATTACAATCCATACCTGAGTAATAGTGAGAGTTAGGGAAAACATAAGACGCGACATTACCACCATGAAAAAAGTCAGCTCTTGCTGTAAAATCGAGTACCTCTAAACTTGCTGTAAAAGTGTTTATGATATTAATAGGATTTGTTATTGAATTTATAAGCCCAATAAAACCACCACCGTTTCTAAAGTTATTTCCTCCTTGGATACTACTTGTAGTATAAGCATTTGTGACATTTAACAGGCCAGCATTTCTAAGGCCAATATAGCCACCGGCGTAAAGTGATGAACCTGTCATTTCTGTTAAATCAATATCCATCTGAGAATAAGTATCTGTGATGTTTACATTATTTCCATTAGCAGCAATGTAAGACGTGTAACCTATAAATCCACCAGCATAAGATCCTGTTGATACATTCTCCATAAACATTCTACCTTTAGCTGCAAAAGCTCTATTAATATTAACTGTGGCACCATCTAAAAGACTAATAATTTGACCTGTATGACCACCAACAACTTCACCTGATACAATCTTTTTAACATTAGCAAATGTATCATTAATATTAAAAGTATTTCCTTCTCTGATAATTATATAACTTACAAAGCCTCCAGCTCTTTCAGTACCGTTATCTGTAAGGTCTGTTTCTACAAGCTCTGTTTCTGCAAATGAACGCTCAATAGTACCTACAGACCCAGCTATCGTTGACACAATATAACCCGCAAAACCACCAGCATACCTACTACCAAAGACAGAAGGACCTCTGTAAAAACCCTCTGTGATTCTAGAGCTATCATAAATAGAGCCAACAAAACCTCCGACAAAAGAGCCACCACTTTCAACACGGCCTCTTGCTTCAGAAAATTCTACAACAGCTTGATTTCTTTGAGTCCCAATAAAACCACCAGTATTACTGTCACTTGCTACTACGTCACCTGTAGCTAAGGATCTAGATATATTACAGTTTTCATAAGCACCACCAATAAAGCCACCTACTGTTGCTGCGCTAATAGTATTGGCAAGGGTCTTATTATTTGAAAGGATACTACTGCCTCTACACTGGCCAGCAAAACCACCCGTTACACTGAATGAGCCTTCTACTTCTCCAACAAAAGCTTCACTATCTGCAATAGTCCCAGCGTTATAGACGATACCCGCAAAACCACCGACGTTAGTTCTGCCATTAACCCTAGGGATAGATGTTGATGATTCTGTAATAGAAGAATCATCTCCAGGAAAAGCTGTTTCGCTTGAATTCGACAATTGACCAACAAAACCACCGGCAATACTACCAGCTGTTGCTCCAGCTCGCCCTACAAAACTATTTTCATCGATAGGGATTACTTTTGATCTTGTTACATGTGAATTTCTTTGAATATAACCAACAAAACCGGCCATATAGCTTTCATCACTATCTATAACCCCTACTTCAGCAACACTATCTTCAATACTTGAACCAGTTATCATAAGACCAACAAAACCAGCTGCATAATCACCACTTGTTGTAACTACTGGAGCCCTTGTCCTACCTCTTGAAATTCGTGTCCCTTGCTGTATAAGCCCCACAAATCCAGCCACATATGTACTCGTTGTTCTAGTACCTATTGGACTTACTTCATTTACTGTTGCATCTTCAACAACAACTGCATCTCCTTCATTTTGACCCAGTTGACCTGCAAAGCCACCAATATAAAAAGTACCGCTCACTTCTTCTGTAAAGGTAGTTGCCTTTTTAATACTCGCTTGGTCACGTGCAAGACCAACAAAACCTCCATTAGCATTTGCAGTTCCACTCACACTTTCTACATAGGTTGAAGAGTTTTCTATAGAGGTGTCGGCAGTCATAAGACCAACAAAACCGCCATTCTGAAAAGTTCCTCGGACCTCAGTACCATAAGCTACTGAATTTTTTACGCTTGAATTTGCTACCATCACACCCACAAAACCACCATTGGTGTCTTCGACACAAGATGGAGAGCCATAAGATGTTGCATACTCTACAGTTGCATTATCTTCCAATCGTCCCGCAAATCCTGCAGTTACTTCTCTGCAAGCTAAAAACTCAACATGAGCAGTAGAGTTAGTAATTTTATCACCTACGTTTCTTATCACGCCAGTGAACCCATATCGCCCTACAAAACCACCAATACGAGTAGATAAAGCTGTTGGAGTATTTATTGTTACCCCTTCATGAACTTGGCATTGGTCAAAAATAATAGCACTACCTACATTAATACCTGCAGCTTCACCAACAATTCCACCCCAATCTATGGCTCGAGCAGTTAAACCCTCTAAGCTTCCGCTATTATGACATTCTTGTACCAGTAGTGGCGCAGAAAGGTTTTGGAAGAAACCAAAAAGGCCTCCATAGTTTTCTGCTACGGCACCTGCTGGCTCTAGGCTTTTTATATCACCATAGTTATAAATTCTATTAAAGCTTGATGGTAAATTAAATGTAGAACGACCTATAATACCACCCGCATCTGCACGTCGCCCTTTAATATCACCTCTGTTTATTAAGTTTTCTGCTGTGATACCACAATTTAAACATTCTCCAAGTATGCCACCAATTCTAGAAACAGAACTTGTACCTGTATATTCTACAGAGCCTTCATTAGTAATATTAGTCAGTGTTAACTCAGTGTTTGAATTGGCATAACCAATCACACCACCAACACGAGTTTCAACGCTCGTAATCTGAGAAGTACCTGTAATTTTAACATTAGTAATCTCAGCTGTTGTTGACTGTGCAAAGTCTACCAAGTTTCCACAAAAAGCAGCCGTACAATTAATATTAGTGTTTTCTAATTCTAAGTCATAAATTTTAAAATTTCTAGATATACCAAAGATACCATGTGTATTTGTATAGTTACTTATTTTTTTATCATTACCATCGTAATCACCTGTGAAAGCTGTCGTGGCACTGCCTATTGTCGGTGGTGTTTCACCCACCATATCAATATCTAAACATTGGCGATAGTATTTATCCCAATCCAAACTGCCATTTTCAGCAAGGTCAACAATCTGCTCTTTTGTACCTAAGAAATAAGGCCTAGCTTCAGTTCCGTCACCTGCTGCATTGTATCTAGTAATACCTGTGAAATCTCCATCACAACCTATATCCTGAACCGTTACATCTACAAAATCTGTATTATCATCTAAATTAGGGTCAGTTTGATCCATTGTGATATCAGTAGCAGCTATTGTATTAGTAATTGTCTCGCCTCGCCCAGCATCAAAATCAATATTACAAACAATTTCTAAACTTGCTTCATCACCTACTGCAATAACTCCAACAGCCCACTCACCAGTAGCACTATCATAAGTACCTTGAGATGGGTTGTCGCTTATATAAGTGGTATCTGTTGGGCACTCATCCGTAAGCTGTATATTTTCAGCCACTGCAGGGCCACTATTTGTTAATGCAATAGTATAAGTGTAATCCTCTTCTTCTGAAGGGTTATTATTATCTACAGTTTTTGTTACTGAAATATCAGCTTCGTTAGCAACAGTTATACTTTCTGATGAACCATCATTACCAGCATTAGAATCTGTTTGATCCATACTTATATTAGCTGTTGTGATTTCATTAGTTATTGTATCGCTTGATGTACTAACATCCACTCTACAAATTAAATTAAGCTGTGCAAAAATCCCAGAGTCTAAACTCCCAATAGTCCACAAGCCTGTCGCATAAGAACCTTCATTGGTATCTGCTCTTACAAAGGTAGTATTGGCTGGACAAGCATCAGCAACAGTCAAATTAGTTGCACGAGCTGGGCCATTGTTTCTTACATCTATAATCCATGTAAACTCTTGCCCTTCAGCTGGAGCCACATTACTAACTCTTTTTCCTGTCTGAATATCTGTCACATTATTAATAACAGTATCCACTTTCACTGAGTCATTGGAAGTATTAGAATCTGTTTGATTCATGCTTATGTTTGCAGTTGTAATAACATTTGTGATTGTGCTTTTTGAAGTGCCAGCATTCACTTTACAAATAAGCTCTAAACTTATCCCTGAACCGGTCCCTAAGTTACCAATGCTCCATGTCCCAGCCACATAACTGCTTGGTGCAACAGGGGCTGCACTTACAAAGGTTGTCCCAGCAGGACACTGATCTACAATCACCAAACTTGTTACTAAAGCAGGGCCATTATTAGTGGCGCCAACTCTATAAGTTAAATCATCACCTTCACTAGCCGTACTCACATTTACTGCTTTAGACAGCTCAACATCTACTAAGTTACTCACCACTATAGCTACTGCCGGCGGAATATTATTAGTGTTATTTATATCAATCTCTGAAGATGAGACAGAAGCAATTTCATTTGTAATCGTATTTGCACTAGTGCCTGAGTTAACATCACAATTTAGTTCTAATGTTGCAGAAGCCCCTACAGCTAACGCACCCACAGACCAATTTGGCGAAGAAAAACTACCTGCACTTGGGTTTGCAGCATTAAACGTTGTACCTGCAGGACAACTATCTTCGACAACTACATTAGTAGCAACTTGAGGGCCAGCGTTTGAAACACCAAGAGTATACCTAACAACGCCGCCTTCAGTAGGTGTGGACTTGTCTACTATTTTTGTTGTTGATAAATCAACGACAGCTGCTGCTACTTTTATATCTACAAAGTCTGAGTTATTGCTTGGGTCTACATCTGTTTGCGGAGTAGACACATTAACTACTGCCGTATTGTTAATAGTTTGTCCTGCTTGAGAAGTTTCTACTACACAAGTTAATATCATTACACCTGATGTATTTTTAGCAAGGCTTGGAATAAGCCAAACACCAGCAGCATATGCACCTGGCGTAACCGCTGGAACACCAACTACTGTTGTCCCCACTGGACACTCTTCTGTCACTGTTGCATTTACTGCTGTTGCG
>JALZUS010000010.1 GCA_023299885.1 Bdellovibrionales bacterium
GAAGACGAAGAAGAAAACGATCCTATTTGTGAAATCTTCCCAAGCTTATGTGATTAATTTTATATAGCTAAATTTAAAACCCAGCCCTATTAAAGGCTGGGTTTTTTTATGCCTTTAACATATCCCCTACTATAGCCTACGATCTTTTGTCTAAAAATTGGCCAAGCCTATAGTGTGCCCATTTTGGCACCGGTAAGCTAAATAAAACCAATACTAATGAAATTAAAAGGATTTAGTTTCTATATACAAAAGGGGTTTTATGAAAAAGCTATTGGCATTTTTAACAATCACAATTGGCATCAGTGCATTTACCCATTCAGACAAACATACAAATGGCTGTAATGACTTCTTCCCTTCCGACTGGAATGAAACCCGATCTATACAAAATAATTTTGGAGCCACCTATACACAATTTAATACGGCACTCGATAGGGTTGAGGCGGCTTACTCACCTATTATTGCCCGCCACGGAGCCAAGCTTGTCGTAAAAAGACATTGGGCTAATGATTCTGTAAATGCATCAGCACTTAGAAAAAAAGACTTTTTTGGAAGAAAAGAATACCATATTAATATGTATGGAGGACTGGCTCGGCATGAAGCTATCGATATTGATGGTTTTATTATGGTGGCTTGTCACGAAATAGGACATCATATTGGCGGAGCACCAAAAAAGAACTTAACCTCATGGTCTTCCTCTGAAGGACAGTCAGACTACTTTGCAAGCCTTCATTGCTTTAGAAAAATATATACAGCACAAGAAAATATAAATTGGTATGCAGCTAAAGGTGGCGCAGCAGGATTTCCTAATTACCTTGTGAAAAAGTGCACTCAAAATTATTATCAAACCGATAAAGTGGCTCTTTGCTTAAGAACAGTAATGGCTGGAAAATCTTTAAGTGATTTACTCGCATCAGGCAGAAGCTCCGTTATGCCCAACCTATTAACTCCGGACAGCAAGCAAGTCTGTAAAAGCAATCCAAAGCATCCTAAAGCGCAGTGCCGCTTAGACACCTATTACCAAGGCGCTTTATGTTATGTGGGAGATACTCGTACCTTAAGCAGCACTGACCCTAATCAAGGGACCTGTAACCGCTTAGCACGTTACAATGTCGGGTTAAGGCCACTATGCTGGTTTAAACCAAGTAGTACTCCTAGAAGCACTACTTGCATTAATCCTTAGTATTTTACAAGTTTTAAAAGGTTTTCTATTTTTGTTACTTTGCGAGTAACCTGTAAGATATACGCTTTTTTAATTAAAGCCCCTAGTTCATTGCCCGGCTCATAACCCAAACTTATAAAGTCTTTACCTTTTAACAAAGGCTCTGGCAGGCGACCTTTATGTAAGTACTCCCTTTTTAATAACTCTATCTTAGTTTTTTCGCTTTCATTAAAAACTAAAATTTCTTGTAAGTACTTAAAGTTTTCAGAAGACAGTATTTTTAAGTTTTCAAAAAGATCTCTTCCTTCTATTTGAAAGCTTTTATGATCTTCTATCCATTGAATTCTTTTTTGGTCTTCTTTTTTTAATCTAAAGTCTTCAAAATTTAAAGAAGGGCTTAATAAATCATACCACCGTGATAAAAAAGATAACTCACTGCTTTGATAATTATTTTTTTTAAAAAAGAAATCTATAAAACTATACTCTTTCATTTTACGTAAGGCTTTAAGCGCCTTTTCTGATTTAAAAAGCTTATTGAGCTCAGATGTTTTTCTTTCTGATGAAACTTGAAAAGCTTTTTTATCATATTCTTTTAAGGCTTTCGATAATAAGTCAGAAAAACAAAAGCCCGTTTGCCCCATAAAACGAAACGCCCTTAAAACCCTTAGTGAGTCTTCAGCGAACCGATCTTTAGCCTCACCTACAGTTTCGATAACTTTATTAGACAAAGCTGTGAAACCGTTTTGCGGGTCTATATAAGTTTCTGTTTTTAAACAGAAATAGATGGCATTCATTGTAAAGTCTCTACGTTTTGAATCGGCCTCTACACTATCAGTATAAATAATTTTATCTGGATGCCTGCTGTCAGAATACCCTGTCTCTTCTCTTAAAGTGGCTACTTCATAGGGCTTATTATTAATGACAACAACTACAACTCCAAACTGAGCCCCCACCTCTACCGTTTTTTCAAATAAAGAGATTACTTCTTCTGGCTTGGCATTTGTTACAATATCAAAATCTTTAAGAGGCCTGCCTATAATAGCGTCCCTAATGCAGCCCCCCACCAAATAGCATTGGTGACCTGCACTAAGAAGCACGGATGATATATTTTTTATATCATTCCATGCCTTATCAGACTTAAAAACTTCTATGGCTTCCTTCATCAACAATAAGATTATACTATTTACTTCAGATGTCTAACTTAGAAAACATATCTTCACTGCTTACCGAAAATGGCTTTAGTCATCATGGTTTTACCGAGCTTACAAAACCATTAAGCATAGACAAATACTCTGAATGGATTGATAAAAATTATTATGGCAATATGGAGTACCTTAAAGACCATCTTCCTATTAAAGAAAACCCCAAGCAAATATCAAGCACTCTCAACTCTGCCATTGTTATCACTCAAAAGTATTTTCCGAACCCTAAACCTCATGGTCTTTTTCAACATCTTAATATCGCCGAGTATGCAAAAAATTACGACTATCACCATTGGCTCAAAAAAGAACTTTCAGAGCTAACCCAAAAGTTACAAGAGCTTTACCCTTCTGAAGAATTCTTATGTTACACAGACTCAGGCCCTATTTTAGAGCGTGATTTAGCATATCGTGCAGGCCTTGGCTGGATAGGTAAAAACTCATGCCTCATAGATAAAAAAGAAGGAAGCCTTTTTTTTATAGCAGAAATTTTAACGTCTCTTAAGTTTTCAATTTCCATTAGCCCTAGTCCTGACCATTGCGGAAAATGCAACCTGTGCGTAGAAGCCTGCCCTACTGACGCCCTTTTAGGCGACAAAACAATGGACGCCACAAAATGTATTTCTTACCTAACTATTGAAAACAAAAAACCAGCTAATAAAAAACTTCGCTCACAAATTGGCGACCTTATGTTTGGCTGTGATATTTGCCAAACTGTTTGCCCCTGGAACCAAAAAATAATTAAAAGCGAGTTAATAACAAACCCTACAAAGAAAACTACAAAACAAGAAACTACAGAAGAACTCAGGCAAATACTTACAAGCTCTAATAGCCAACTTAGTAAAAAAATAAAATTAACACCGCTTAACAGAGCTGGAGCTAAAGGGCTTAAAAAAAATGCTCTTGTTGTGGCAGCAAACATTAAGGCCAAAGACCTAGCCTCAGAAATTAGACCCTATACCCAACACGAAACACTTTCAGAGCTTGCTGAGTGGGCTTTGTCAGAAATTGAAAATTCTTAAGCTTGTTTGCTTAAAAATAAAGCTTATAGCCTTTACTTTTAACTAAACACTACCAAATTTAGACTACCCTCATACAGGGTCTATGCTACCATCAACTTTATTAAAGGAGACCACTATTATGGCATTTACATTACCAGAATTACCTTATGCAAAAGACGCTTTAGCGCCACATATTTCTAACGAAACTCTTGAGTATCATTACGGCAAACATCACCAAGGCTATGTTAACAAACTAAATGGTTTAGTTGAAGGCACAGACCTTGCTGACAAGTCTTTAGAAGATATCATTAAAAGCCAAACAGGCGGACTATTTAACAACGCCGCTCAAATTTGGAACCATACTTTTTATTGGAACTCATTAACACCAAATGGTGGCGGAGCTCCAACAGGCGCAATTGCTGATAAAATCACAGAAGACTTTGGTTCTTTTGATGCTTTTAAAGAAGCTTTCACAAAAGCGGCCGGAACACAGTTTGGCTCTGGCTGGGCTTGGCTTTGTAAGAACTCTTCTGGGAAACTAGAGATTGTTGCTACAAGTAATGCTGACAACCCAATGACAAAAGATTTAACTCCGTTATTAACTTGTGACGTATGGGAACATGCTTACTATGTTGATTACAGAAATGCTCGCCCAAAATACATCGAAGCTTTTTGGAGCTTAGTGAATTGGGATTTCGCGAATGCGAATCTGTAGTTTTTAGAATTTAGATTAATTTTGTACTAAAAAGCGAGCCATTGAGCTCGCTTTTTTATATCT
The DNA here is from genome assembly GCA_023299885.1 of Bdellovibrionales bacterium. GTDB lineage: Bacteria > Bdellovibrionota > Bdellovibrionia > Bdellovibrionales > UBA1609 > JALZUS01. Next base: position 4,138 of record JALZUS010000010.1, read on the forward strand.
CATACTTTCTTTGAGAAATAATTCGCTTTAGCTTTGGGTAATTTTCAAATAGTTCATTATGGCTATCTTGAGAAAAAGTATCAGCTCTTTTTGAATAACCTTTGATCCAATTGATTAACATTTCTAAGTTTTTATCTTGAGCCGCCTTAGACTCATATTTATGGGGTTCCCAAGGCCTGTCTTTAGCATTCTGAATACAACTATCTATTGATAAACTCATATATATTGCCTCAGTTGATTTTGGGGCAGCAAGCTTTATTAAATCTGAATAACACCCTTCAATTACCCAATTAGAGTTAGCTTGAATAAACTGATCTATATAAGTTTTTGATTCTTGAATGGGCTTCCTTTGAGGGGTAGCTGATTTCGCCCAAGCTATAATATCAAGATCTAAGTAGGCCAATTCATATTTTTTGGCAATTTTTTTAGCTATAGTAGATTTTCCAGAACTTGAGTTACCAAAAATAATTACTCTTTTTTCCATCTATTAATCCTTTTCAAACCAGCAACAAAGCAATTTTTCAGACCAGCTCCCCTAACTAATAATCTTATTATAATTACTAATACGGCCGGCTATAAATCGGCCTATTTTTTTCACGGACCCAAAAGTTATCAAATAAAGTCCCTAGTAATATTTTTATTTATCTAGGCCCATTAAAGGGTCAGGCCCATATATGTTTTCTCCGTCAGTTCCCTTTTTTAAAAATATATATAGATTATAAAATGGTACTAAGGCATGCCACTGGCTGCGCCCTGTGTCCTGGACTCTTCTAATCATAACTGAAATATATGGAGGCAAAAGAGCCAACATATAAAGTCTTAAAGAAATATCCATCATTAGCTCTGAGTTAATTTTCAAGGCCTCTAAAACTATACCTATCAACACACCAACAGCTATAGTCACTAGTAAATTTATAGCCATAAACGACCAAAACTCTGCTCTACAAGCCCTGCCTTTTAAATTATAGTACTCTCTCATTACTTTAATATAGTACTTCATCTCAACCAAGCTCCCCTAACTAACAATCTTATTATAATTACTAATACGGCCGGCTATGAATCGGCCTATTTTTTCGCGGACCCAAAAGGTAATTTTTGGCATCCAGACTGCATATATACCTTATGTAATGGAAATAACACAGCGTATTCTATCTCGTACAACTCTGCTTCCCATAGTTTTAGTCTTTGGGTGCCATTTTGCGGCACACGGAGCTTCAAAATGCGCTAAAGCACTATCCGATCCTGGCATTATAGGAGCTATTAGCCTCATATCTGAAACACTACAAATTAAGCATAAAAACGAGTCCATCTTTGCTGGCAACAAACTTAATCAAGTACTTAAAAGTGATTCTTTATTTAATAGTTTTGAAGGAAGCGTTTCTGATAAGACCTTCAAGTGGCTTTTAAGCGAAAAGAATATATTCAATAGCAGCAAACTCCCTAAAGACATAGATGCCTTTATAAACCTCTTACAAGGCGCTTATATTATAAAGCCTGGAAACATACCTCAAAGCTACTTCGACGCTCAAGTTGAAGCGCAAAGACTTAGAGGCTTAACTATAAAGCTTAATGAAGCGAATAAAACTGAAATTACAAAGCTTGCCATAAAAGACCAAAAAGATAGCCTTCATGAGTGGGTTAACTATTTTTTATCAAGCGACACCAATTTTTACCCCACATGGTTTAAGCAATGGTCTTTACATGAGATGGCCAAGCTAGGAACTTTTAATAAAGCACAAGGTTATTTTAATGGAAGAAACGAAAGTACTGTTGCCCCCTTTCCAGAACTTAACAGAGAAGCTTTAGCGCTTACTTTTGATGTCCTAACAAGGTCTATTAATAAACAAGCGCTTCCTGAAAAAATAAGTGAAGACCTTAAAGCTTCATTAAAAAAGAAGAAGTTTCCACAAATTTATGCTTCAGCTTTAATTGCAAGCCTTCCAGACATTAATGTTTTAAATACCACTCAAGGCCATTGGATAAAATTTAATAAAGGTTCTGATTCAACACTTTTATCAGGTTCTTTAAAGGGCCATGGCACAGGATGGTGTACAGTTGGTGACAGCGTAGCTAAAGAACAATTAGATAGTGGTGATTTTTATGTTTACTACAGTATCGATAAAAACGGTGACTACAAAATACCAAGACTTGCCATACGCATGGAGGACTCCCAAATTGGCGAAGTTAGAGGTATTGCAGAAAAACAAAACTTAGACAAAAAAATTGCAAAAACCACAATACTTGAAGAAAAACTTGGTGAGTTTGGCGCAGAAGGCATAAGGTATAAAAAGAAAACTGCAGATATGAATAAGTTAAGTGCTATTGAAGAAAAAAATAATAGCCTTAAAGAGCTAACAGAGGATGAGCTTAGGTTTTTATATGAAATAGATCAAAAAATTGAAGGCTTTGGCTACAAATCTGATCCAAGGATAGAGGACATAAAAAAGCAAAGAGATATAAAAAATGATTATGCAGCTATTTACAATATTTTACCCTCAGAAGTCTCTGGCAATATAAGTGATGTTTTATCCGGAAAATGTAAGGTTTTTATTGGGCACTTAATGCTTAAGCCTGAAGATAACTTGTTAAGTATAAATGTTATTCACGTAACCGGGAACCTTTACGCAGATATTCTTGTTAAATCTAAAGGCCTTGAAAGCTTACAGCGCATAGATGGTTCAGCTGGCTTTATGTCATTAAAGACGGCTAAAGGCCTTAAAAACTTACAGTGGGTAGGCCACTCAGCTGAATTCCGATCATTAAAGACGGCTAAAGGCCTTGAAAGCCTAGAATACATAGGTGGTTCAGCTAGCTTTCAATTATTAACAAACGCTAAAGCTTTTAAAAATTTAAAATACGTTGGCGGACATGCCTACTTTCACTCTTTAAAACCTAATGCTATTTTAAAAAAAGCTACTTATAGGTCCATGAGCTACTTTAAAACGCTCCCCTAGCCCACAATCTTATTATAATTACTAATACGGCCGGCTATGAATCGGCCTATTTTTTCGCGGACCCAAAAGTCATCAAATAAAGTCCCTAGGATACCAAAAGGCATTTCGTAGTTTATATCTTCAAGGATATAACTCTCACCATCTTTAACTTTAAAAGAAATACTATGAGACCAGTATTTAAAGAAACCGTCTTTTTGCCTATAGGTTATTTTTAAATTTGGCTTTGTCTCTGTTACGCTAAGGCGCATTTCTTGGACAACTCCGTAACTTTCAAAGTTAAACAAGTATTCAGAGCCTACTTTAAAGTTTACAGCCCCCGACAAATATTCTAACTCAAAGGGCTCATCGATAATTTCACACCAGTTATGGGCGTCTGTAAAAAAGTTATAAGCCGTCTCAAGGTCTGAATCTATTTTATTTGAAAAATGAAGTTGTGCCATTAAAAAAACATACCCCTTAGCCTTCTATTTGTCACTCTATAGGCACCTCTGTTTGTCTTGCTTTGAAAGCTATAGTAGTTGTTAGTTATGAGTCTAGGTAGCGATAATCATTCATCAGTGCATCCAAAAATTATGCAGGCCTTAATGTCTGCAAATACAGGAAAAGCCCCAAGCTATGGGACCGACCCCTTAAGCAATGAGGCTGTAGAAATTTTTAAAAGCCATTTTGGCGAAAAGACAAATGTCTTTTTTGTCTTTAATGGGACTGCCGCCAACACTATAGCTATTAAAGCTTTACTTAAACCCTATCAGTCTGTTTTATGCAGTGATGTGGCCCATCTCAACTGGGACGAAGGCGGAGCTCCTGAGGCCATTGCAGGCACAAAGCTTGTGCTTGTTAAAAGCGAAGATGGCAAAGTCACTATACCTGAGCTTGAAAAACATATGATAAGGCTTGGCGACCAGCACTTTATGCAGCCTGGAGTCCTATCTATTACTCAACCCACCGAGCTTGGCACCCTTTATACACTTAAAGAACTACATGAACTTATAGCTTGGGCTAAATCTAAAAACCTTAAAACACATATTGATGGCGCTAGGTATGTGCACACCTCAACACGGCTTGGGGTCGACTTTAAAAAACTAGGGCAAGACCTGGGCGTTGATATTATTTCTTTTGGTGGCACCAAAAATGGGCTTATGTTTGGCGAGGCTCTTTTGTGCTTTGATAAAGATTTAGCTACCGACTTAAAGTATTTACGCAAGCAGTTCTTACAACTTCCGTCTAAAAGCAGGTACTTAGCCGCTCAATTTAAAGCTTTTTTTAAAGATGGTTTGTGGGCAGAGATGGCTAACCATTCTTATAAAATGGCACAGGCTCTACACGATGGCCTTAAAAACATTGAAGGAGTTACCATTATGCACCCTTCAGAATGCAACGCTGTTTTTGCTCAATTTCCTAAGCAATGGATAAAGCCTTTAAAAAAACATAGCTTCTTTTATGTTTGGGACCAACATACTTGGACTGTAAGACTAATGACCGGCTTTGACACTGAGCCATCAGAAATTGAAAGCTTTATTAATAAAGTGACTGAACTTTCTAACAACAAAGAGTAATATACATATATGTCTAAGCTTCAAGCCCCCCGTGGCACCACTGATATTTTATTTAATGACTCTGAAACTTTTCAAAAAATTGTAGATACTGCTAGGCAGCTGTCTAAAAATTACGGTGCTTCTGAAATCCATACTCCTATTTTTGAACACTCTGGTGTTTTCAAGCGCACACTTGGTGAAGATTCTGACATTGTCCACAAAGAAATGTATAGCTTTATGGACCGCAGTGATAACGAACTCACTTTACGCCCTGAAGGCACAGCTCCTGTTGTGCGGGCTGTCTTATCAAACTCTTTAACCCAATCACTCCCCTTAAAACTTTTTTATGCTGGCCCCATGTTTAGGTACGAACGCCCACAAAAAGGCAGACAAAGGCAGTTTCACCAATGGGGTTTTGAAGTTTTTGGTGTGCAAAGCCCAAATATAGATATAGAGCTTTTAAATTTTGCTTGGACTTATTTTGATAAACTCGATTTAAAAGA
>JALZUS010000011.1 GCA_023299885.1 Bdellovibrionales bacterium
CTTAAGAGCTGCAGTCTAGAATTTAAGGCGGCTCGAAAAGATTTAGACAAGCTTAGTGCTGACGGCGTTGCCAGAATGTATAAACAGGTCTTAAAAACGGCTAGTTTATTTTTAGAATTTCATAAAGAAGGTAGCTTATGATTTGGCAATCTCCGTGGGCTTTTATTTTTTTTCTACCCTTATTTTTTGTGATAGCTTATGCCTACTTTAAAAAGCCTACGCGGTCTTTATTGGCAAATAATTTAAAAGAAGCCTCTAAAGGTGCAAGAGGGCTTAAAGTCTACGCCTATTATCTTTCGAAAGTATTATTTTTATTAAGCCTGGTTTTTTTAATTATCGCCATTGCAAGGCCACAAAATCAGATGGCAAAATCTAATAAAACATTAGATGGCATTGATATTGTTATAGCCTTGGATATTTCTGACTCTATGTTGATAGAAGATATGCAGCCTGAAAATAGGCTAGAGGCTTCAAAAGAAATTATTGAAGAGTTTATATCAAAGAGGCAGTCGGACAGGATTGGTTTGGTTGTCTTTTCTGGAGAGTCTTACACTAAAGTTCCTTTAACTTTAGATTATGCAGTTTTAAAAGACAGGCTAAGTCGAGTTCAAACCTCACAAAACTTAAAAGCGGGTACGGCTATTGGTGTAGCTTTGGCTAATGCTGTGGCCAGGCTAAGGTATTCTGTTGCTCAATCAAAAGTAGTCATCTTTTTAACTGATGGTGAAAGCAACGGAGGAGTGATACCTCCAGAAGACGCTATCGAAATTGCAAAGCAAACAAAAGTTAAAATATATAGTATTGGTATGGGTAAGGACGGCCCTACCAAGTTGCCCACTTATATGAATTTTGGTGGGAAAAAAATAAAAAGATATAGGCCTTTTTACAGCAAAGTAAATGAAGAGTTGTTAAATAAAATGGCTAAAGACACTGGTGGCCTCTATTACAGGGCTTCAACTTCTGATTCTTTAAAGTCTGTTTTTAATTCTATCGATAAGCTAGAAACTTCTAAAATTAAAAAAGACATAGAGTTTGATTATGAAGAGCTTTATGGTCGCTTTTTATTAGTCTCTCTTTTTCTGTTGGCACTCGCCTTTATGCTTAACCCAATCTTAGTAACGAGGTGGCCATGAAGTCATTTAGGTTTGAGTCGCCAGAAATTTTATGGGTAAGCTTGGTTGCATTGCTCTTTATTGCTGTAGCTTATTTCTTAATAAGTAAAAGGTATAAGGTCATTGTTACATATTTTGGTAACCAGTTTAAAAAATCATTTTCTGTTAAAAGGGTTTCAATTTGTGCATTAGGTGTAGCCGCTCTTTTAATTTGTTTTGCTTTGGCAAGGCCCCAAGGTGGGCTAACCCGCACTAAGGTAAAAAGCTTAGGTGTTGAAACTGTTATATTAGTAGATGTTTCTCAGAGTATGATGGCTCAAGATATCAAGCCTTCGCGGTTAGAGTTTATTAAAAATGAAATTTCATATATTTTAGATTCTGGGGTTATTAATAGGGCTTCGTTAATTGCTTTTGCAGGTTCATCTGTAACGCTAAGCCCTTTAACATCAGATTTGTCGGCCATAAAAGTAGAGCTGGATTCCTTGTCTATAGACTCTGTAGGCTTACAGGGTACCAATATGACCTCTGCCTTACAGAGGGCTGACGATTCTTTTCTTAACGGAGGGCTTACGAATTCGGACGATAGTAGTGTTACTAAAATTTTATTATTATTCTCTGACGGTGAAGATAATGAACCAGGTGCTGTCGATATAGCTAGAAAGTTAGTTAAAGATAATGTGTCAGTTTTTACTATTGCAATAGGTACAGAAAAAGGGGCGGCCATACCTATTATCAATAGATATGGGCAGCAGGCAGGCTATCTAAAAAATAAAAAAAGTGAAACTGTCATTACAAAATTAAAGCCTGATTTCTTAAAAAAAATAGCTAAAGAAACTAAGGGACGATTTTATCATTTTAGTTATGGGCATAATGGGGCCAATCAGCTTATTGAGCATTTGAAAAATGAAGAGTCTAAGCAAAATACTACGAGTGCTAAGGTTACTTATACAGAGTACTTTCAGTTCTTATTAATTATGAGCTTTGTTTTACTGTTAGCTGTTTACTGGAAAGGGTTTTTAGTTATTGGGTTTGTGGTTGTAACACTTAGTTCAGAGTCAACATGGGCTTTTTCTATAAGTAATTACTCAAGCTTTAAAGAGGCTACAGAAGCTTTAAAGAGTGAAAACTATATAAAGGCGAGTGATATCTACTTAAAAATTTTAATTTCTAACCCAGAAAACAAGCAGGCTAGATTAAACCTGGCGCTCACTTACGACTTATTAAAAGAACATAAAAAAGCAGATCAAGAATATACATACCTTGAAAGCCTTAACTCTTTGGGTTTTGAAGGTTGTTTTAATTATGCAAACTCATTAGCTGTGCAAGAAAAAACAGATGAAGCATTGGTTTATTATCAGAAGGCTTTGTCTTACAGTCCAAATTCAAAAGAAGTAAAGGCTAATATAGAGTTACTTATGCTTAATCAGCAAAAGCAAGACTCTGATAAAGAGAGCGAACAAGATAAAAAGAGCCAGCAGGATCAGGAAAGCCAATCTGATCAAGAGGGCCAACCAGATAAAGAAAGCCAACCAGATAAAGAAGGCCAGCCGGATAGTAATCCATCAGAAAAAGGTAAAGAAAAAGAGGGGGCTGATTCTGACAAAGAGTCAGAAAAGCCTTCTGATAGTGAGCAAAAAGAAGCTGGTGAGAAGCCTAAGGATGGTAAAGAGGCGGATGGGCCAAAAAGCGGTCTAGAACAAGGTGCTAAAAGTAACTCTCAGCCGGGCGAGCTTTCAAAAGAAGATATCAATCAAATTTTAGAAGAAATTAACAGACAAGAGCAAAAGATAAGAGCTAAAGATCAGATGACTGGTAAAGGTAAGGGGCAATCACTTGAAAAGTCTTGGTAGTTTATTTGTTATACTTATATTTTTATCCTCATCAGTCTGTAAAGCTTTAGACCTTAAGCTTTACACCAGCCCAAAAACACCAGGTGTTAATAATAGCTTTCAGCTTGTATTAGAAGTGACAAAATCAGCTGATGATAATGTAGAATCCATCAAGCCGCCTTCTTTTGAAGGCTTAGAGTATCTTGGTAAAAGTAACCAAACCTCAGAGCAAATAACAATGGAGGGTGGCAAGCTTAAAAGAATCTCTAAGAGCAAACTTCTTTTTGAGCTTATTGCTAAGAAAAAAGGTGAGTACAAAGTGCAACCTTTTGAAGTTATAGGGACTTCTGGAAAGATATATAAAACAACTATTTTTACTTTTAATGTAGAAAATAAGCCATCGAGTGGTGCTCAGGGTAATAATTTAACAAACCCATTTGGCTCTACTGGAAGTTTATTTGATAGTTTATTTAGAAGATCTGTCCCAAGCTATGACCCAAAATATGATGATTTGCCAGAGGATAAAAAATCCTTTATCGAGGCAGAAACTAATAAGACTATAGTTTATGAAGGTGAGCAGATAAAGCTTTCTTGGTGGCTTTATACAATTGGTGATTTGCAAAATATCAACACTTTGAAGTATCCAGGTTTAAGTGGTTTTTGGAAAGAAGATACAGAGCAAAGTAATCGGCTTAATTTTAATCCTGTGTATAAGAATGATATTCAATACAACCGTGCATTATTATCATCAAGCTCTTTATTCCCGTTAAAGCCTGGGCCTAATACAATAGATGAATATCAGTCTAAAATTACAGTCAGTTTGCCGGGTCGGTTTTCTTATTCAAGGGCTAAAACAAGTATTGTAAGTAGTCAGTCTATCGATATAGATGTGTTACCATTGCCACTACCTCAGCCAGAAAATTTTACCTTTGGTGTGGGAGCATTTAGCCTTAATGACTCCGCTAAATTATTAAAGGTAAATCAGAATGAGCCTTTTAATATAAGCTTAAGGTTTGAAGGCTATGGTAATGCTAAAGTTATAGAAATTGAAAAAATATTAAAATTCCCAGAAGCTTTCTCTCTTTATGAAGTAGAAGAGAAAACTCAATTTTTTAGGAATGGTACAAGCTATAAGTTGTTTAATGTTTCAGTTATTCCAAAACAGCATGGAGAGTTTATAGTTCCAGAGCAAGTATTTACATTTTTTGACCCAGACTTGAAAGAATATTACGAATTAAAATCTTCTGAGAAAAAAATAAGTGTAGCTAAGGGCGAGGCTGCAAATTCTATTGTATCCGAAGATTATCAAGAAAAAGGTATAGTTGAAGGTGGGACAGTGTTGGCTTTAAGGCCATTGTTTAAGCTAAGTAAAGTGCCAATGTCTTTACCTAAGTGGCTTTGGTTTGTTTTGAACGGCCTAGTGTTTTTGATACTTATAGGGTTTTGGCTGTATAAAAGATTTTTCAAGCAAGCAAAAAAAATAATGTTAATAGATATTATTAACTCTAAAATTTTAAAGATAAAAAGCTTTAAAGACGAAAATAACTATAGAGCTTTTGGTGCAGAGATAAATTCAGCTATAGAGCTTTTAATAGGTAAGTCTACTTTAGAGGGAAGCTCTAGCTATGAAATGACAAAACTTATTAAAGCTTCATCGCCTCGATTACAAAGAGAGTATGGTCAATCATTGTCAGAAATGCGACAAAAGGCGGAACTTTTAGCATTTGCGCCTGAAGACCAAGCAAAACACTTAAAGACTCAACAAAAAATAGATAGCCTTTATACAGAGGTAAAAGATTTACTTTTATCATCTTGTAAAATAATCGAAGGCGAAGAGATTGAAATATAAAATTATAGTATTGGCATTGGTTCTGCCTCAGATCACTTGGGCCATTTCATTATCAACACAATATAAAATGGGGCCATTAAGCTCTGTTGAGAAAACTCAACTAGAAGATTATAAGAATTTAAAGGCAGAGTATGATAAAAAAAATTATGATGCTTGTTACAAAAGAGCTAATAAGTCTTCAGATTCTAATTTTCTTAATTGGATAAGCTTTAAGTGCTTTGTGGGTTCATCAAAAGTAACTGAAAAGTTACTAATTCAGTCTTACAATGACTTGCCACAAGTTATCAAAAATCAGTCAGAAGCATTTTATGCTAAAGGCCTCTGGGCTTTGCATCAGAAAAATAAACTCTCTCAGGTACATAGAAAAGAATTTGAAGAGAAGGTTTTTTTAGAGTTACCTAAAAAAGAATTGGCAAAATACTATAACAGCTTAGCGAGCCAAGCGGTTATAGATAAAGACAGCAAAAAAGCTGCAGGGTATTATAAGAAATCCTTACAGGCTTATAGCGACAGGCCACTTAAGAAGAAGCTTATATCGGAAGGTATTATAGAAAAAACCCCTGTTGATGAGCAGGCTCTTTCTGAAAAGAAGTCTATCGAGAAGTATTTAAAATTAAATAAAATAAAAAAAGCACTAAGCTTATTTTCTGAGTATTCAAAAAAGCATAAAGGGAAGTCTGGCTTTAAGTCGCTACAAAAAAAAGTTAGCAAAGGTTTATATAAGTTTAATAAAAAAAATAAACTTTCTGGCCTTGAGTCAGAGCTTTCGTTAAATGCCCCAGAAGATTTAAGTGTATGGTCTTATAGAATGATGAAGAGCCATAAGTGCCTAGAGGCTTTGTATTTAGCAGAGCTAGGCATTAAGAATAGCGGCACAGCTATTTCTCAAAAAAATTATAATGCAGCTTACTATAGCGCTACAAACTGCAAGGATTATAAAAAAGCATATTATTGGACTCAGTTTTGGCAAAAAAATACAGATAAATTTTCTGAAGAGTACAAGAGTGCACTGCTTAAAAAAGGTTTTGCTGCTTTAAGAAATAAAAAATGGAATGAGACTTTATCTTTATATAGTGAGCTCTTAGATATTTCAGAAAGCTCAAAGTACAGGCTTCCTGCATTGTATTGGTCTTGGCGTGCGGCTCAACAACAAAGTCTTGTCGATAAAGCAAATCAAATGAGTGCACAGATCATTAAAGAATACCCATTAACGTATTACGGATTAAGGGCAGCAATAGAGGCGCGCCCTAATAAGACTCCAAAAGTTTTTAGGACGGATAAATCAAAACTTAAGATTAAAATTAGTGCTGATACTAATAAAAAATTAAGAGATATCACGATAGCTTCAAGAGCCGGTTGGAAACCTGAGCCAAAGTCCTTACTGAAGAATTTACTAAAGTTTGAGACAGCAGAAGAAAAGCTGATAGAGTCAAAGCTATGGTCTGAAATGGGTAGCCCAATACAGGCTATAAAGTTGTCGTCTGAGGCATGGGATTTAGACCCTTCGCTGACATATAAAGATTCGGTAGCCAGTGTTTTCCCTAAAAAATACATGCAGACCATCAATAAATATTCTGAAGCTCATAAAATGAATTCGTTTTGGGTGCTGTCTTTGATCCGTCAAGAGAGTGCTTTTCAAGAAAAGGCAAAAAGCAGTGCCGGGGCCCTGGGCCTTATGCAGTTGATGCCTCCTACAGCTAGAGAAATGGGAAAGAGGCTGAGGATTAAATTGAGGCTGCCCAGTTCTGCTTGGGACCCTTACATAAATATTAGGTTGGGGACTAAGTACTTAAAGCAAATGCTATCTTCTATGGATGGGCATTTGCCATTAGCTTTAGCGGCTTACAATGCGGGTATTGGAAATATAAAAAAATGGAAGTCTCAAAGAGATGATGTTGATGCAATCACTAAAAAATTATCTTCTGATCCGTTAGAGGAGCTTTGGATTGAGGAGCTGCATTGGTCTGAAACTAGGTTTTACGTAAAGGCTATATTAAGAAACTATATTATATATAGTTTGCTCTACGAAAAAAAGCCTAATTTTTCTAAGGTTCTTTGGCAGTAATTATTTGGCTAATACTTATTAGCCAGTCGAGAGCTTTAGTTATCTTTTTATAAGGCCTTCGAGGCGCTCTGCAAGTGGCATTCTAAATTTCAATTCACAGGAGTAAATATTTGGAAGCTCTTTTGTACAGCTTGATCCTTTAAAGGTGTAGTCGGCGCCAGATAAGGTAGCAATCCCTCTAGAGGTTTTATTAGAAACAATCTCCTTCTTTCCAAAAAAGATTTGTTCTGAGTTGGGACTTCGGCTTAATTGAAAGTTAACTTTCGAATCGACTTCAGCCAGTTTATTTCTTAATGTCCTTGCTGTTTCGCCTGTGCAAGTTACGTCAGCTTCAAGCATAAATCCTTTAGGGTTTCTAGTATTTATAAAAAGGCTTTTTCCTGAGCTCTGATGAAAACAGTTTTTAATGGCTTTCATGGCCGCCATAGCTTTTGCTGAGAAATCAGATGAAGGGGCGCTGGCAATACCACGTGAGGCGGGGGCGGTCTCAGTAAACTCATGGACTGAAATATGCGGTAATACATCCACAGAGCTAGACTTTGCGAGAGGTTTATTTTTAGTACAGCCCATAAATGAGGCTGAAATTATAAGGATTAAAATAGCAAATTTCTTCATGCAAACTTATCGGTAGTTTTTGTTTATTTTTAAAGGAGTTATTTGATAAAAATCAAGGCTAGTGTACCCTTATTAAATAACCAAAAAGAGGCCCTTATGTATAAAATTCTTTCTTTATCTGCACTACTATTTTTAGTCTCATGTACGGCCTATAAGCCTTCAGGAAATTTAGGCGCAAAAGGAGAGAATGCTGGCCAGACTATAGTCCAGGAAGAGGTTACTGAGTTTCCGGTTGCTCTAGAAGAGCCTGCTAGTGCGCCAGAGGGTAGTGTTGTTGTTTCTGAGGGCCAAGCTGAAGAAGCCGACCCTAAAGTTGACGGTAAGGTAGTGTCTAAAGAGCTTATTGAAATTGTTCAAGAAGACCTTGGTCCATCTCCTTATGCAAATGTTCCTCTTGATTATAATCCTAAAGTTCAAAAGTGGTTAGATTACTTTCAGGGCAGGGGGCGTGGACATATGAACCGCTACCTTGGTCGCTCAAGTCGTTACCTGGGTTTAATGAAAAGTATTTTAGCTGAAGAGAGATTGCCAGAGCGATTGGCTTACTTACCTTTGATTGAGTCTGGCTTTAATCATTCAGCTCATAGTCATGCAAGTGCTGTTGGTTATTGGCAGTTTATTTATGGGACTGGAAAAATATTTGGTTTAGAAATTAATAATTTTATTGATGAGCGCCGCGACCCTATTCGCTCAACAGAAGCAGCTGTTCAGTATTTGTCTTCTCTTTATAAAATGTTTGATGATTGGTATTTATCTTTAGCGGCTTACAATACAGGTGAGGGTAGAATTAAGCGCTATATTAGAAACTATAAAACAAAAGATTACTGGGTGATGTCGACACGACGTATGCATAAAGAGACAAAAAACTATGTCCCTAAATATATTGCAGCCGTTATGATTATTGAAAACCCGTCAGCCTACGGATTCAATGATGTCCCTTTTGAAGATCCTCTTCATTTTGAATCTATCGATGTAAAAAAAGGCATTAGTTTAAAAAAATTAGCAGCAAGTTTAAATGTTCCAGAAAAAGTTTTTTTAAGATTAAACCCTAAATACAGAAGTGAGTATGTTCCGGGGACTTCAAAAAAGCCAATGGAAGTTAGAGTGCCTGTAGGCAAGATGCAGATTGCATCAAGCTTTATTGATTCAAGTGCCATTGCTGCTCCTAAAAACTTACGTGGAGATCATTTTTGGTACCGTGTAAAGCGTGGTGACAATTTATCTGTAATTGCTAAAAAACATAGAACGACAACTTCTACTTTACGCCGTTTAAATAGAATGGGACGACGCTCTTTCTTGCGTGCGGGGCAAAAGCTAAAGGTTCCTCAGAGGTATGCAAAAAGCTCTTATAAAGTAGCTTCTAGAAAAGCGAAAAAACCAAGTCGTTATCATAAGGTAAAAAAAGGTGAGACCTTATCGGAAATAGCAGAAGCTTACGGGGCTGGTTTATCGCAGGTAAGACGTTGGAACAATTTAAATAGAAGATCTCTAATTAGAGTGGGTCAAAAGCTTATAGTGGGCACAAAAAAAAATAGTACTTCTTCTGTAGCCGTAGACAGCTCAGCGACTCACCACAAAGTAAGGTCTGGTGAGAACTTAACAATGATTGCTAAGAAATATGGGCTTTCAGTGAGCTCTTTAAAGGCTAATAATAGCTTGGCACGTTCTACAATTAAGCCAGGGCAAAAATTAGTACTTCGCCGTTCAAAGCCTTCATTTAAAGATAAGTCATCGGTAGCTATAACAGGGCATCGCCTGGCAGATTCTCATAAGGTTAAAAGTGGTGAGAATTTAACAATGATTGCTAAAAAATATGGCTTAAGCACTGCGCATTTAAAAAAGATTAATAAGCTGTCTCGCTCTACAATTCAGCCAGGCCAAAAGCTTAAATTAAGAGCGCCAGCTTCTATACAAACCCATATAGTTAAAAATGGTGAAAACTTAACCTTAATAGCTAAAAAATATGGTGTTTCAGTTTCTGAACTTATTAGAAAGAATCAATTGGGACGTCGAGGTAATATATTTCCTGGTCAAAAACTTAAAATTGCCTCTAATCAATAGGAGGCATATAGTTTCCATATGGAAATTACTCTTGATTCAATAGAAAAAGCTTATTCAAATATTAAAGATCAAATCATTAAAACTGATTTAAGTTACTCAAGAAGTTGCAGTGAATGGGTTGGTGTCGAGACTCATTTAAAATTTGAAAATCATCAAAAAACAGGAAGTTTTAAAATACGAGGGGCTATTAATAAGTTAAGGTCTATAGCTGACTCTGGTATTAAAAAAAATGTTATTGCAGTGTCGGCAGGTAATCATGCCCAAGGTGTGGCGCAAGCTGCAACTTCAGTAGGTTTAAAATCAACTATTGTTATGCCGGTGAATACCTCATTGGTAAAAGTAGAAGCTACTAAAGGCTATGGTGCTGAAGTTATTTTACATGGTAATGATTTCGAAGAAAGTCATGAGTATGCAAAGAAAATTCAGCAAGAAAGAGACCTCATTTTTGTTCACCCTTATGAAGATCCTGACATAGTTGCCGGCCAAGGGACTATTGGCTTAGAGGTTTTAGATCAACTTGAAAATGTAGATAGTGTTATTGTTGCTATAGGTGGCGGGGGTTTAATATCTGGCATTGCGACAGCTATTAAATCTAAAAAGCCAAGCTGTAAAGTTTATGGTGTTGTTGCAAAAGGCTATTCATTAATGAAGGAGCGTTTTCATGACGAGGCTAGTACGGGCGTATCTGCTTACGGGACTCTTGCTGATGGTATTGCAGTAAAGAAATCTAGTGAAGCACTGTTTGATTCAGTTATTAAAAAGCATGTTGATGATATTATTGTTTTAGGTGATGCAGAAATTGCAGAGGCGCAATTGTTTTTACTGGAGCGTGCTAAGACTGTTGTTGAGGGGGCTGGTGCTATTGCATTGGCAGCTGCCGCTCATAGGCCAAAACATTGGGACTTAGGGAAGGTCACTTGTCCTATACTTTGTGGTGGTAATATTGATTTACACCTTATTTCGCAGGTGATTCAAAAGGGGTTAATTTCTTTCGGGCGGGTTGGCCATTTATCTATAATTAGCAAAGACCAGCCAGGACTGTTAAGTCAGCTTACCCAAGTGATTGCTGAAGAGGGTGCTAATATTTTACAAGTCCATCATGACCGCCTAAGTCGCGGATTAAAAATTAAAGAAGCAGAAATAAAGTTTTCTTTAGAAACAAAAAATGAAAAACAATTAAATACCATAGTAGAAAAAATTAAATCGCTTGGAATTCATGTAAATAAGGTGAACTCTTAAATAGGAAAGTTAATATTATGAAGGTATCAGAAAACATAGAAAGCTTAGTGCCGTATAAAGCAGGTAAGCCTATCGAAGAAACAAAAAAAGAGTTTGGCTTAGAGACTGTTTATAAATTAGCAAGTAACGAGAACCCGGCGGGCGTCAGCTCTAAAGTAATTGAAGCCCTCACAAAGGCTTTGCCAAATCTTCATAGGTACCCTGATGCAGGTTGCGTAGAGGTCAAAGCTAAGTTGGCAGACTTCTTTAATGCAAAGCCAGAAAATATAACTCTAGGTAATGGATCCAATGAGATTATAGATTTACTTATTCGTGTTTTTTGCCAAAAGGGGCAATCTATTTTAACTTCAGAATTTGCCTTTATTGCGTATAAAATTTGCGCGCAAGCTGCTGGTGTTAATATTATAGAGTCAGCTATGGATCAAGAAACAATGAGTTTTTCTATAGACAAAATAATAGAAGATTGGAAAGAGCATAAAAGCCCGGTTGTTTTTATAGCCAACCCCAATAACCCAACAGGAACCTATATTTCAACGCAAGAGATTGTAAAGCTATTAGAAGTAACAAAAGGCACTGATACTTTAATTGTTCTCGATGAAGCTTATTGTGAGTATGTAGAAGCTAGCGATTATCCTGACAGCTTAAAATTACAAAAAGAATATTCTCATTTAGCTGTATTAAGAACATTTAGCAAAGCTTATGGAATAGCTGGTTTAAGGCTGGGGGCTCTTATAGCTTCTACAGAAGTCATTGATTATATCGATAGAGTTAGAAACCCATTTAATGTAAACAGTTTAGCGCAAGTGGCAGTGAGCGCAGTGATTGAAGACAAAGAGTACTTGTCTCGTTCTAGAAACATCATTATTACTGAAAAGCAAAAATGCTATGGCTACCTAAAAGAGTTGGGTTTAGAATTTTTTCCCTCAGAAACAAATTTTGTTATTTTTAAAACTAAAAAGCCATGCATTGAAGTGTTTAAAGAGCTTTTAGGTATGGGTGTTATTTTAAGGCCATTAAAAAATTATGGTTTAGACTATTATATGAGATGGTCTATTGGGCAAGATTTTGAAAATATGGCGGCTTTTGAGGCACTTAAGAAAGTAATTTAATTATTTTATTGGCCAACACACCCCGTAAGGGAATTGTTTTTACAACTTAAGGAAGCTATTGTCTTTCCAGATGTCAGAGCCAATTATCATTACAATTGACGGACCAGCAGCCTCTGGAAAGAGCTCTGTAAGCCGGTTAGTCGCAAAAAATTTAGATTGCGATTGGGTTTCTACGGGGGCTTTTTATAGAGGTATTGCCTATCTCGCATTAAAAAACGAAACAGATATAGAGTCTGAAGAGGCTATTGTCGGTCTTATAAAGTCGGGCAAGTGGTCAGTAAGCTTAGATTTCGAAAAAACTAAGTTTTTATTTGATGGTCTTGATGTAACTTCAGAAATCTATGGCGAGTCCATAGGTAATATTGCTTCTAAAATCAGTAGTTTTCCAGAGGTAAGAAAAGAGCTTCTAGCTTGCCAAAGGGACTGTGCTAATGGTCGTAAATTCTTAGTCGCTGAAGGTCGCGATTGCGGTACGGTAGTATTTCCAAATGCCCAATCTAAGTTTTACTTAACAGCCAACAGCAGAAATAGGGCCGCTAGGCGTGCTCAACAAGAGGGTGCTGATATAGAAAAAACCCTTAAAGATCAGGCAGTTAGAGACTCTCAAGATGGTGGTCGCGCCGTGGCTCCTATGGCAGCCCCTGAGGGCGCACATATAATAGACTCAAGTAATATGGGTTTAGACGATGTCGTACAGGCTGTTTTAGCCGCTGTTAAGTCGGATATTTCATAGCTGTAAGCCCCTTAGAGAGCTTTATTAGGCTTGCTTTAAACCTCATACCTAGATACAAACAATGAATCTCTTTTAAGAGAAATTCAATATTCTGGTTTAACCTGCGTTTGTTAAGCCAAGAGGAGGTTATTTTTGAACGCAACAACAGGTAATCGCTCAGCGAGCGGTAAAAATAGTGTCTTAGCAGCTCTCGATGCTTTTGACAGTGAAGTTCCCGAGAATCCAAATCAAATGACAAATACAGAAGGTGGCGAAGATTTCGCACAGCTTTTTGAAAACTCTTCCGGTGGAAAAGCTTTCAAATCTGGTGAAGTTGTAAAAGGCACCGTTGTAGAAGTCCAAGAAGATTATGCTTTAGTAGATATTAACTACAAAAGTGAAGGCTTAGTTTCTTTATCAGAATTCAGAATGGTAGAGGGAAAAAGAGGAATCGAAGTTGGACAAGAAATCGAAGTCTATATAGACAAGATCGAAAACGAAAACGGAATGGTTGTTTTATCAAAAGATAAAGCAGATATGATGCGTGCTTGGGAAGGTATTTCCACTGCTCATGAAAACCAAGAGATCGTTGAAGGTACTGTGATTTCTAAAGTTAAAGGCGGATTAAGTGTAGATATTGGTGTTAAAGCCTTTTTACCAGGAAGCCAAATTGATGTACGCCCAGTAAGAAACATGGATATGTTTATTGGTAATCAGTACAGATTCAAAGTTATTAAATTTAACAAACGTCGTGGAAACATTGTTTTATCTCGTCGTGTTGTTTTAGAAGAAGAGCGTGAATCACTAAAAGCTCAAACTATGGACCAAATTAAAGAAGGTTCAGTAGTTAAAGGTATCGTTAAAAACGTTACTGATTACGGTGCTTTCATTGATTTAGGTGGCATGGACGGACTTTTACATATCACTGATATGTCTTGGGGCCGTGTTAAGCATCCATCAGAAATTTTAACTATTGGTTCTGAAATCGATGTTAAAGTCTTAAAATATGACGACGCTAAAGAGCGTGTTAGCTTAGGTATCAAACAAATGACAGATGATCCTTGGACAGCTGTTGATGGCAACTACCCAATTGGTAAAAAGATTGCTGGTAAAGTTGTTAGCCTTGCTGACTACGGTGCTTTTGTTGAGTTAGCTGGTGGAGTTGAAGGTTTAATTCACGTAAGTGAAATGAGCTGGACAAAACGTGTTAAGCATCCATCACAAATTGTACAAATTGACGAAGAAGTTCAGGTTCAGGTTTTAGAGCTTGATAAAGAAAACAGAAGAATCAGCTTAGGTATGAAACAGCTTATCGAAAACCCTTGGGAGCAATTACGTCAAACGTATGCACCAGGTACAGTTATCGAAGGTGAAGTTAAGAATATCACTGACTTCGGTGTTTTTGTTGGTATCGAAGAAGGTATTGATGGACTTGTTCACGTTTCTGATTTTTCTTGGACTAAAAGAATTAACAGCCCAGGCGAAATTTACAGCAAAGGCGACAACATAAAAGCTGTTGTTCTTGGCGTAGATACAGAAAACGAAAGATTCAGTCTTGGTATTAAGCAATTAGAGTTAGACCCATGGTCTGATATCGAAACAAATTTCCCAATTGGTTCTCAGCGTGATGTTAAAGTAACAAAAGCGACAGACTTTGGTGTTTTTGTTGAATTGTCTGAAGATATCGAAGGTCTTATCCATATCAGTGAGCTAAGCACTAAGCGTGTTACAGATACTACTGAAGTGGTTAAGGTTGGAGAAACAATTAAAGCTGAAATCATCACTATCGATAGAGATTCTAAGAAGATTGGCTTAAGTGCTAAGCTTGTTACTCTAAGAGAGCAAAAAGCGAATGTTGATGACTATGTTGCGAAAGTGACTAGCAGTTCTAAAACAAGCCTTGGTGACTTATTTGGTGACCAACTAAAAGGTACTGTTAAAGACGGCGAATAATTTATAACTTAATATCAAAAGCCAGTCTTTATGACTGGCTTTTTTTTTATGAGGTAAAGATATGATTAAAATGTTTAAAGGTTTCTTAGCAATTATTGCTACATTTATTGTGTGCATGGTTTTAATTTCTGTGGGTGCAGGTCTTGGGGCTTCTGGCCTTGGCGAAATGGGCGGTTTAAAAAAGTTAAATAAAGACTCTATTTTATATATGAATCTTGATGGTGTTATTTATGATGTGGAAACATTTTTAACTGACCTTAGAAAATACTCTAAAAAAGATAATATTAAAGCTGTGCTTATCCGTATTAACTCTCCGGGTGGAGTGGTTTCTCCTTCGCAAGAGATTTACCAAGAAATTATTAAAGTAAGAGATGAGTTTAAAAAACCTGTTGTTGTTTTTGGTGATGCCTTGGTGGCTAGTGGTGGTTACTACGCAGCTATTGGTGCTAGTCAGATTGTTGTTAACTCGGGGACTATGATGGGCTCTATTGGTGTTATCATGCAGTTTAATAATTTAGAAAAACTGTACAGCTGGGCAAAGACAGACCCATTTGTTATTAAATCAGGTAAGTATAAAGACTCAGGGGCTTCATTTCGTAAAATGCGTGATGATGAAAAAGAGCTTTTTCAAAGCATGATTGATGAGGTGTATTTACAGTTTAGAAATACTGTAATTAAAGAACGTAATTTATCTCAAGATATTATGAATAAGTATGCTGATGGCCGTATTTTTACAGGCGAAACAGCAGTGAAGGTTGGATTTGCAGATAAACTTGGTGGCTATAATATGGCTTTAAAAACAGCTGCTCAATTAGCTGGGCTTGATATTGATGACCCTAGCATTTTTACTCCTCCACCTAAAAAAGAAGAGCTACTGCAGACGCTTATAAACTCTAAAGTTAATATTGGGCCATTGAGTAATGCCATAGAAATGATAAAGCCTCATTTATTTGGTAAACCTCTCTTTTTAATGCCGGGTACATTTTGAGTAAAGAAGATAACTATCTGCTTAAAAATATTTGGCCTCAAGAGCGAGACTTTATGGCGAGGCCTGATAGGCTTCAGTATGTACGTAAGCTGACTCGCCCTAAAGCCTGTGTGTTTTGTGAAGCTAAAGAAAATGGGCCAAGCTTAGAGTCTTTATGTTTATATAAAAATAATGGAGTTATGGTTGTTGTTAATAAGTTTCCTTATAATACAGCCCATTTATTAGTGATTCCAGAAAGTCACGAAGGTGATATGCTTTCGTTAAATGAAGAAACTTACTTAGAGGTACAAAAAGTAATTCGTAAAGCTGTTGGGGCACTTAGAGAAATATATAACCCTGATGGTTTTAATATGGGTTTAAACCACGGTGCTGTAGCTGGCGCGGGTATTCCTGAACATATTCATTGGCATATTGTGCCTCGCTGGAATGGAGACACAAACTTTTTTCCTGTAATTGCAGAGACTAAATGTTTGCCAGAGACTCCGCAGCAAAGTTATGAGCGATTACAAAAAGAATTTCAAAATTTATAGGAGCTTAAAATGAAATTACCATTAAAAGATATGTCACTAGATCACATAGGTATAGCTGTAGAGTCTATTGAAGCCTCTTTGGGGTTCTATAAAGCTATGGGATTATCAGATGTACATTATGAAGAGGTAGAGTCTGAAAAAGTTAAAATAGCTATGATGACATTAGCAAATGGTGCTCGATTAGAACTTTTAGAGGCCACTAGTGATGACAGTACTATTAAAAAATTTATAGAAAAGCGTGGTAGTGGCATTCACCATATTTGTATTAAAGTTGATGATATTAAAGCAAAACTTTTAGAGCTTAAAAAAGAGGGTGTTCGCCTTATTCACGAAGAGCCTAAAGAGGGTGCAGACAACTGCCTGATCGCCTTTATTCACCCAAAAGCTACTGGTGGAGTTTTAATAGAATTAAGCCAGTCTATGTAGGAGCCTGCTTTAGGCCCTTTAATAGCCCAGAACTTATCACTAAATATTGTCTTATCTTTGCTCCTGGAATACTCTAGGGTATGCAAATTCAAGGATTCCAGCCTATAAGTCCAGTCGTTAAAAAATTGATTATTATCAACACGGCTCTATGGTTTTTTGGAGTTATTTTAATACAGTCTCTTTTTTTAGAGCCGGGTACAGTTTTTCATTTTTTCGGTTTAATCCCCGAAAAAGCAGTTTTCTCATTTTGGATTTGGCAGCCTTTCACCTATATGTTTTTACATTCAGAAGGGCTCTTTCATATATTGTTTAATATGCTTGTGCTTTATATGTTTGGCTCAGAGCTAGAGTACAAATGGGGTAAGAAATTCTTTCTTACCTTTTATATGGTTTGTGGTATTGGTGCTGGTTTTATTTATTTGGCTGGTAGTTTTATTTACTATTTATCAACTCAAAATGCAGAGCCTCTAATGACGCCACTAGTAGGGGCTTCAGGAGCTATCTTTGGCTTACTCTTAGCTTATGGCATGGTTTATGGTGAGCGAGTACTTTACTTTATGTTGCTATTCCCTATGAAAGCTAAATACTTTGTTATGCTTATTGGAGCTATAGAGGTTTTTACTTTAATTAGTACAGGTCTTGGTCACAAAGTTTCTAATTTAGCCCACCTAGGCGGAATTATTGTAGGTTATTTATATTTAAAATTTTACTCTCGCTGGCAAGCTTTTAGGGTCAGAAGGAAAACAAAACGTCACGGCAGAAACTTTAGAGTGGTTGTCGATAATGATAAGCCTAAGTACTGGAATTAAGAAAAAAGGACAAAGATGAAACTACTACTAGTTGTTGGATTACTATGGGGTCTTTCTGCGCACTCAGCAAGTATTCCTAAAATAAAATTTAATGTTGAAAAATATAAACTAAAAAATGGGCTGACTGTCATTTTACATAAAGATAATAGGCTTCCAAATTTAACTATCCAGGCTTGGTTTAGAGTTGGTTCTAAGCATGAGGTTAAAGGTAAGACAGGCATTGCGCATTTCTTAGAGCACCTTATGTTTAAAGGTTCAAAAAACTTTAATGGTGATAAATTTGAGAGAATGATCCAGGCTAATGGTGGCTCTAACAACGCTTTTACGACAAAAGATTATACCGGCTACTACGTAAATCT